>NZ_AKZL01000019.1:0-62256 GCF_000282755.1 Shewanella sp. POL2 | reverse complement strand
GCAATGACTGGGGATTTTTTATGATAAAGCCTTAGTGGCAAGCAACTGACTTGCGATGCTTAGTCGTTTGTTAGTTCGACTTCTTAGCATCGATAAAGGGTAGAGTACCCGTGGGTAAGACTGTGGTAGGTAGCTTGCCGTCCCATTTCTCGGCCTTGGTGAGTTCGACAAGGTTTTGATTTTGTGCCAGAGCCTCGGCGCGGCTCTTAATCGCAGAGGCTTCTGCATCCCCTTTGATGCGGATACTTTCGGCCTCAGCCTTCGCGCGGGCGAGTTGCGAGTCTGCTTCCGCTTGCGCTTGGGTCACGGCGATTTGGGCGCTGACTCTTTCTTTCTCTAGGTTTTGCAGCTGGGTTTGCACTTCAACTTCGGCGCGCATTCTGTCTTCAACTGACTTCTCATAGGCATTGGAGAAATCGATATTTTCAATCTGTACCGAGGTGATCTCGATTGGCCCTTTCACCGATTGGGTGATGGCATTGGTCACATCGATACCAAATTTGATCCGCTCCTGTACCACTGAAATTGCGGTGTATTTACCAAAAATGTTTTCAACTTGCGTTGGCACTTGGCGGTCGAGTAATCGCGCCACCATGGCATCGATACTTTTGAAGTTGGCATAGACTTCTTCGACCCGATCCGGCGGTACGCTAAAGGTGACTGAAGCGTTAAGTGTCGCGGGTTGTTGGTCACGGCTATAGGCTTGTAGTGAACTGTAGCTAGTCGTGTGGGTTTGGGTTGAGATTTTTACTACGGTGTCAAAAATGGGCAGTTTAAACCCAAGTCCCGGCTCTGCTGTACCAATGATCTTACCGTTACGAAGAATCACCCCGCGTTCACCTTGGTCAACCGTGTACCAACTGCCAAAGAGTGAGATAAATAGGATGAGTAAAATCACTAAAGGAATGATTTTAGATAGGCCAAAGGAACTTGGCAGGTTGAGTTCATTTTTTATCATTTAGCTTCCTTTGCTAGGGTCGTCGAGATGGGGTTGGAGTGAGCGCGGATCGTGTTGATGATTATTTATATCGAGACGAAACGGTTGCTGCAAAATGTATCTTAATGGTTAACAGCTGGCAACAATCGGGTATCTAGCTTATCAATATGTGACAGTAATATCACAACTCATCCTTACACTGTAAATCTTATTGCGAATTATTCTCACCATGGCTAGAGTCCTGAGACTCAAATTCTTCCATTGCTTTCATGCGCTTATCTTTTTATAGGATATACACCGAGCATAGGCAAATGGGCTCGAATGCTAACGCTTTGTGGTGAGAGGAAAACATCCCGTGTTGCAACTTATATCTGTGTTAGCGACGCTGTTGGCCTGCTTGTTATTTTATGTGACGAATAAGCAGCAAAAACTATTTGCAAGCTCCCTTCCTAAGCGGCCTTGGCGGTTACTCGCCTATGCTTTTGCCTTTGCCAGTTTACTCGGTTGGCTCAGTCTCTTTACCCTTAGCGCCGCGATTTTTATTTGGTTAGCCCTGTTGATGTTATTGACGGGGTTAGTGCCTTTTGTCTCACTTTTGGGGCAGAAATAACTCATGGCACGTTTAGCTGAACAGGACAAATTACAGCCTGATTGGTGGACTAAATCACTGGCGGGATTGATTTTAGGATTTACCTTAGCGCTTGGATTGGTGGGGTTATTTGCCTGGTTTGGCCCAGGCGGTATCGATGCCGATACCAAAGTGCAGTTCAACATGTGGCTGATAACGCCTATCTGGTTATTGATCTTAAGTTTTAGCTTTCTGTTTAAAACCGGACTCAGGGCAATCGGCTACTTGGGCCTATTTAACATTTTGACTTATATAGTGTTATATACCTTTAGGTGACAAGGATGAAAGTTCGCAGTGATGTGTTACGGGTGTATCAGTCTATCCATATTTGGACTGGTATCATCGCCGGAATCGTATTGTTTATCGGCTTTTATGCTGGTTCGCTCACCATGTTTAAGGGGGCGATTGACGCTTGGTCAATGCCGCCAGCCCTAACTTTGCCTCAAGTGCCCGCTGACAAACTGGATGATTTAGTCGCGCAAGTGTTAGCGCAGGATGATAAGGCCAAAACCGGTTTTAGTTTGCACTTAAATGATGAACATCAATCGCCGATGACCTGGTATCAGCAGGGCTCTGAGCGTGAACTCAGCATGAGTCACCAGCTTTGGCATGCCAGCCTTGATGACAATGGGCAGCTACTGACACAGTTAAGTACGCCCAGTGAGTTGGCTGAGCTGATTGACCAATTACATCGCACCGCGGGGATTGCCGGTGAGGTCGGCCACGATCAAGCGGGTGTCTATGTGTTGGGGATAGCCGCCGTTTTATACTTCTTGGCGCTGGTTTCTGGGGTGATTTTCTTACTGCCTACCTTAACTAAAAGCTTTTTCGCCCTACGTAAAGATAAGGGCGAAAGCCGTTTCTGGCTCGATGCCCATAATTTAGTCGGTATTACCAGTCTGCCATTTCATTTAGTGATTAGCCTTACCGTAATAGTGTTTGCCTTCCATGATCAGCTTTACGATGGGCTTAAGCAGGTGGTTTATGGCGAAAAACCACTGTTTACCCAACCTGCACCCGACAGAACGCCCTATACACTTGCCGATTTGCCAAAGGTCACCACTGTGTTAGCCAAGGTGCAGCAAATCGCCCCCGATTATCAAGTGAATGAAATGACCTTTATGAACTTGGATAATCCCCGTGCGACCTTGCGCTTGGGGTTATATAACCCCAATGGTTTTATGCGTGGACCCGTTACCGATTTCTTATACCTGCATCCTTACAGTCTTAAGGTGACCAATAGCACGATTGACCAAAGCGACAAGGGGATTTGGGCCAGAACCGTTGCGGTATTCTTTGGATTACACTTTGGCAGTTATGGTGGCGTTCTCGGGCGCTGGGTGTATTTTTTCCTAGGTTTGAGCGGTGCTTTTTTATTTTACAGTGGCAACCTGCTGTGGCTGGAAAAACGCCGTAAAAAGCAGGCCAGTGAACAAACCCGTGCTTGCCGTTTAATGGCCAGTGCCACAGTGGGGATTTGTTTAGGCTCCGTTGCCGCCTTAACGATAAGTATGTTGCTGGGTAAATGGTTTTACGCGCATGTGAGCAATATTAACCACGTCTATTTGTGGCTGTATTATCTGGTGTTTGGATTGCTGGTGGCTTACGCCTTTTGGCGTGGTGCAGCCAAGGCGGCGCTGCTGATTTTGCCTTTGTGCGGCTTGGCTACATTGGCGATGCCAATCACGTCTCTAGTTGCGTTAATCGCGCCAAGTTTAGGCTTATGGGCGCCTTATTCTTCAGCGACTTTGGGCGTTGATCTGGTGGCGTTGGCCTTTAGCGGGGTGTTCTTTTATGGTTACAAGCTGACTCGCCATCGGGGGCTTAATGGGCCGCAGGACAGTGTCTGGGCCATTCCCGTCAAAGAGCCTGTGGCAGAATTAACCCAGCAAACATCGTAATAGCAATGGGTGTAGAGACTCAAGATTAACGCCTCTGGACTAAGCCTTTGCTGTGGGTAGGCGAGCTTTACTTCGGGCCAGTAAGTGCGCACTGAGGTAGCAAGCCGTGACTAAAAAACTTGCTGCTAAATACAGTGGTAAGCCATGTTCTACATCATCGAAACGACTGGCGGCAACCGGACCAATAACTGAACCCACAGAATAGCTGAGCAACATAATCTGAGTGGCGGAGACGATTTGGCTGCTGGGTAAATGATCGCACGCCAGACTGATGGCGATGGGATAGAGAGCAAAGGCGCAGGCGCCGAGTAACACAAAACCCAACCATAATCCCACAAGCGATGTTTGCATCAGTAACAACAGCGCCGCAGCACCCACTAAGCAAAAGGCGGTCATCAACACACTCTTTTGAATGCGGGGAGATAAATAGCTCACTAAGGGCTGGACTATCATGCCGCCCAAGATAATTAGCGCCATAAATTGCCCGGTTTGCTGGGCAAAACCCATGTCTCGCGACACATACACAGGCAATAAGCCGTAGATGGGACCCAGTAATAATCCCGAGACTAAACAACCGACAATGGCAGGTTTACTTAAGGTTTTTAGGTCGGAAAGGGCAATAGCGTGTTGTTCACTGGACTGTGGTTGGCCACGTTTAACCAACAGTGCAGGCAAACTGGCGGCGGCCAGCAAACCTATCACCACCAAGTAGGGTAAATTACCCGTGGTACCTAAATAATCTACGGCGAGTTGCCCAATGGCGGTGCCACCGTAGAGGGCGGTCATATATAAACCTAAACGTTTTGCCCGTTGTTTTTGGGTGTCGGCCATCAGTAACCAGGATTCAACTACCACAAAAATCCCCGCCACGGCGATGCCGGCAATCAAGCGTGCTGCTAACCAAACACTGCTCTGTGGCAGCAAAATCATCACTACAACGCTGCACAGTAAGATATTTAAGAACAAAATAAAGGCCTTACTGTGCCCTATGCGGCTGACAATCGGTGCAATACAAGGTGCGCCCAGTAATAAGCCAAGGTAGAAAATACTCGCCAGCCAAGGTGCAAGATCAAGGCTCAAATCAAAGTAAGTGAGCGAGAGTGGGATCAAACTCATCAAGTAGCCTGACGCTAAAGCAAATAGACTGAGTCCTGCCACAGGCACAAATAGCCCTGGCTTTTGATTAGATTGAGCTGACAGCATATTTTCCACAAGCGGTACCAAAATAGGTAAAAAATGAACAGGAGACGAGAATACGGGCGCGACTCTAGGTTGGATTGCTCGCGGGGTAAAGTGAGTTAGATTGACTGAGATGGTGAATAATATTTGTGTTTATTATTCATATAGATATTGAAGTTTAAATGTTATTGGTTTGGGTGAAAAAGCAACATTCAACGCGTTGTTTGGTGATCACTTACTTATCAGAACGAACAAAATCTAATCTCGAAATATTAACACGCTCTAGTGCTCATAAGCTTTGTTATTAGCGATGAAAAGTCAGTGGGATGATTATCTGGATGTTATGCAATTAATTAGCATTTTATATTGTTAAAAATTAATATTAAATTAAGGTTTTTATCACTTTGAATTACGCTGTGATTTGATCTTTGTCACAGTTTTAAATATTTATTTAGTTACAGCTTTATCAAGCTTTTGCAGTATTTTTATCCGTTTGAAAGTTTTGTTCATCACTTAAGATCAAAAATAGGTGGTTTTTATCGCGAAAATGGTTTTTTTGCGTTTTAAGTCTTAGCATTTTGTTGTTGCTACGTAGCTAAAGTACAAAATAAACTGCTTTTACTAGTGTGACCTATGCCCTAAATTTGCTAGAAAAAATAATGGTATGAAGGTAGTAGTCACCATGTCCTTAACGCAATCAACGTCGGTTCCCCCTAATCATTCGCCCGCCAATACAGGGCTTGAAAAGAAAAATATGCTGGTCCTAATGGCGGATATTGTGCTGCTATTTGCACTGTATTACGGATTACCCTTTGAGCAGGGAGTGAATACGGGGCTTGCGATTTTAGTCTTTGCGGCCATTCTGTGGTTAACCGAAGCGATTCATATCAGTATTACTGCGATTTTGGTGCCTATTTTGGCGGTATTCTTTGGGGTATTTGAAACCAAAGAGGCCATGAGTAACTTTGCTAATCCAATTATCTATCTGTTTTTCGGTGGTTTTGTGCTTGCAGCTGCATTGCACAATCAAAAGATTGATACCTTAATCGCGCAAAAATTGCTGCTGGCCTCTAAAGGCAAGCTGAGTATTGCCTGCTTAATGTTGTTTGGGGTAACTGCGCTGCTGTCGATGTGGATCAGTAATACCGCAACCACGGCTATGATGCTGCCACTGGCACTGGGAATTTTGCAGCAATTAGATCGTAAAACCTATCACAGTACCTATGTGTTCCTATTATTGGGGATTGCCTATTCCGCTAATATCGGCGGCATTGGCACTTTAGTGGGCAGTCCGCCCAACGCGATTGCCGCAGCGCAGGTGGGGTTAAGTTTTAGCGATTGGCTAAAATTTGGCATTCCAACCGTGATCTTAATGCTCCCTATGATGCTCATTGCGCTCTATTGGTACTTTAAGCCAGACTTGTCGGCTAAATGCGAGCTTGCACTTGAAGATCAAAAGCTTACGTTCCAAGGAAAACTGACGCTGGTTATTTTCCTTGCGACCGTATGTTGCTGGATTTTCAGTGTGCCCTTGGCAAAAGCACTTGGCGGAATAACCCAGTTTGATACCGTCGTTGCACTCGGTGCTGTGGTATTACTGGCGGGGCTCGGTTTAGTTGGTTGGAAGAAGATTGAATCGACTACCGACTGGGGCGTGTTGATTTTATTCGGTGGCGGTTTGACCTTGAGTGCCGTGCTCAAAACTACCGGTACCAGTGTGTTCCTCGCGCACTGGATGACGGATATTTTTGGCAGCACCCACATGTCGCTGTTTGTGTTTGCGGTGATCGCCTTTGTGGTAATGCTAACCGAATTTGCCAGTAATACCGCGAGTGCGGCGCTGTTAGTGCCTGTATTTGCGGCGATTGCCGAAGCATTGGGGGTATCCCCCGTCATGCTATCCGTGCTAATTGGTATTGCCGCATCCTGCGCCTTTATGTTGCCAGTGGCGACGCCGCCTAACGCCATTGTTTATGGCTCTGGCCATATCAAGCAGTCGGAAATGGTGCGAGTGGGCATGATAGTTAACTTCCTCAGCATGATAGTGCTGGGCATTATTGCTCACACCTTCTGGGAAGTGTAATCGCCTCTGATTCATCCAAATAAAAATACCCAGCTCAGCTGGGTATTTTTATGGGCGAAGCACACACATTAGCTATAACGTTTTAACCATTGATCGAACGCTGGCTTAGGTAAGGCGCCGGCTTGCTGCGCGAGGAGTTGTCCCTGCTTGAAAATCATTAAGGTGGGAATGGAGCGAATATTAAATTGAGCCGCAAGGGCTTGTTGTTCTTCAGTATTGATTTTACCGAAGCGGAATCTTGGCTCCCATACTTTTGCGGCCTCAGAAAATATAGGCGCAAAACTCTTACAGGGACCGCACCAGCTGGCCCAAAAATCAACAACTAAGGGCAACTCTGATTTATGGGCATGATTGATAAAATTGGCACTTGTGAGTTCAATCGGAGCCGCCGCAAACAGATTCTGTTTGCATTTGCCGCAGGTCGGCTGCTCAGTTAACCGCTCTTGGGGCACGCGGTTTAAGGTGTCACAGTGGGGGCAAGCGATAATCATAATCTGGCTCCTAAGCTCGGGGATGATCTAGATATGGGGTTGAATAAGTGGAATTTAAAGGAGGATAGGATCAAGCAAGATTGGTATAAGCCACAAAATCCCCACGGCACGCCGACAAGTAGGAGTGTCGATGTTAGAATAGACACTTTGATAAATCACTGTGTTAAGTGAAGAGTAAGAGATTAATTAAATGACTGAATTAGAAATAATCGATCTGGTTGTCGGTGATGGAAAAGAGGCTGTAAAAGGCGCGTTGATCACTACCCAATACCGCGGTTTCTTGCAGGATGGTACGCAGTTCGATTCCTCCTATGACCGTGGTCAGGCATTTCAATGTGTGATTGGGACTGGCCGAGTGATTAAAGGCTGGGACCAAGGGATTATGGGGATGAAAGTGGGCGGCAAACGCAAGTTATTGGTGCCAGCTCATTTAGCCTACGGCGAGCGCCAAGTTGGGGCTCATATCAAACCCAATTCTGATCTCACTTTTGAAATCGAATTGCTTGAAGTACTGACTCGCGACTAAGTATGACAAGATAGTAAGAGTCTGTGTAAGCTCGATAGGGCGAGTATGATCTAGGGTTTTCTCGCCCTCCTCACTATGTCACTTCGGCATTGTTTGTTTTACACTGGACGAGGTTTCCCCACGTTAAGGAAAGAGATTTTTCTGTGGCATCGGATACGGCAGCAGAACAGATTAAGCAACTTCAGGCCGAAATTGCACAGCTTAAACGTGAAAACGCTCAATTAACGGCGTTGAATCGTCGTGCCGAAGAGAAACTATTCGCCGCCCTTGATGGCAATGGTTTGTGCTTATGGGAACAGCATATTCCAAGTGGGAATTTAACCATTTTCAATATGCGCTGGGGCGAAATGCTCGGTTTTAGCCCCGATGAGTTAGCAGCCCATGTTGATATCTGGAAAAGCAAATTACACCCAGAAGATAAAGACTGGGTAATCCAAGCCTTTGAAGATCATGTGAATGGCAAGGCCGATTATTACCAGGCCGTGCACCGAATGCTGCATAAAGATGGCAGCGTTACTTGGGTGTCGGATCGGGGCCGCATTGTAGAACGTTTACCTGATGGTACACCGCTGCGGATGATGGGCAGCCATATCGATATCACCCAAGAAAAGCGTTATGAACTCGATTTAGCGCTACTAGCCCATAGCGACCCACTTACCAACCTGATGAATCGCCAAGCTATAGCCAAGGCCTTCGATGAGTGCTTGCAGCCCGGCATGAGTGGTGCGTTATTTTTTATCGATCTTGATGGTTTTAAAGCCTTAAATGACCGTTACGGCCATAAATTTGGCGACAATTTATTAGTGCACGTTGCAGATTCTTTGGTCGCTCATTCGGGGGAGCAAGCGAAGATCGCACGGTTAGGTGGTGATGAGTTTGTGATCATACTGCCATCCACCGAAATTGAATCATTAAGCATGCTTGCACAATCCTTGCTTGATGTTTATCGACAGGTTTTTTTACTTGAAGGTCATGAAGTGGCGATTGGACTGAGCATCGGCATTGATATTTTTAGTGATGGTGATAGTTTTGCTGAAAGTTGCGAACGTGCAGACGCCGCCATGTATCGCATTAAACATCAAGGGAAAAACGGCTACAGCTTCTCTCGTTAAGAGCATTATTGAGCGCTAATGGGCAGCATCGCGCCTTGCTTGCGCGTCTCTATAAAGTGATCTTTCACTGCTCACAACTCCATACCTCAACAGCGGCATCTTGCTTATTTGGAGGGCCAAGCCAATGACTCATGGCTTGGCATTGCACTTTACCAGTGGCGTTGGCGAAACACAGCTCAAAATCTCCCGCTTCGGGGATGCGACCTAAGCGTAATTTGGGCAGCACGGGCAGCTTGGGCTGATAATGCCAACTTCCATTGTTAAACACCGCATCATCAGGGATTTCCATACCCGCACCTGTGCCTTTCACTCTGGCTTCAACTAACACTAAGCCTTGCGGTGTGAGCTGATAATCTTCTTCCCAGCGGATTTTTTCGATGCTGTGGTTCCAGGCCAAAGTAAAGTGCTCTGTGGGCACTTGTGCCCACAGTGTGCCAGCTAGGCCTAAACATAGACCTAGCATGTTATTGCCTTACCTTCGCATAAAATTCCAAAACATTACCCCTGCTCGGCAAGACGTTTCAGTTTGCGGGCTCTGAGGCTGTGCTGCACGATAAACAGTAGCGCCAGTCCAAAGCCAATTTCATCACTGAGCGGGGTGGCAAGGATCAAACTGGCTCCAGCGAGGAAGCCGATAACCCGTTCCCACCAATAGAGTTTTTGCAGTAAGAAACCCGTAAAAATTACGCCCCAGATACCAATACCAACGGTTGCTTTTAGCACTACAAAACCCGTTGCCAACCAGCTATCGCTTTGCAGCATTAGTGCGGGGTCATAAACCGCCATAAAGGGGATCACAAAGCCCGCGATAGCAATACGAATCGCCCACAGACTGATTTTAAGCCCCGACTCCTTTGCAATCGGCGCGGCCGCAAAACAGGCTAAGGCAACGGGTGGTGTTAAGTCAGCCATAATCCCAAAGTAAAACACAAACATATGGGAGACGATCAGCGGCACGCCTAAATCCAGTAACGCCGGTGCGGCAATTGAGCTGGTAATAATATAGTTAGGGATGGTGGGTATTCCCATGCCTAATACCAGACAAGTGAGCATAGTTAATACTAAGGATAAGAACAGGTTATCCTGCCCGACAGCGAGAATATAGCTGGCAAAAGTGGAGGCTATTCCCGTGAGCGAGACAATACCGATGATCGCTCCCACTAAGGCGCACGCAATCCCAACTGGTACGGCATGGCGTGCACCTTCGACCAATGCATGTAAGCAAATAGTCAGAGTATCTTTACCGCCCTTGATAAACCAACAGATGGCCACGAGTATGGCAATGACTCCAAATACCACGCCAATCCCCATCTGGAAGAAGCCTGCGCACAGCACGCCAAGGGCAATCCAAAAGGCAAAACGTAAGGCATTAGAAGGCAGGCGCAGCACAATGGCTGAGCCTAAGATCACTATCGAGGTCAGCGCTAAACCGACCATGCCCGAGAACAGCGGTGTTCTGCCAGAAAACAGTAAATAAACCAAAATAAACAACGGAATAAGCAGATACCAACGCGCTTTAACCGCCGCCCAAGGATCGGGACACTGATCTTTGGGCAAGCCACAAAGATTGGCGCGTTTGGCTTCTAAATGCACCATCCAAAAAACGGAGCAAAAATACAGTAACGCTGGCAGCAAGGCGGCTTTGGCGATTTCAATAAACGGCACGTTAATGGTTTCGGCCATGATAAAGGCCACTGCGCCCATAATCGGCGGCATGATTTGGCTACCCATACTGGATGTGGCTTCAACACCACCGGCAAAGGCAGGGCGGTAACCAAAGCGTTTCATCAGAGGAATGGTAAATTGTCCAGTGGTCACCACGTTGGCGACGCCCGAGCCTGTGATTGTTCCCATCATCGCCGAGGAAACCACGGCGACTTTGGCCGGGCCACCCAGTTTATGGCCGAATAAGCCCATCGCAAAATCGGTAAACAAACGGATCATGCCTGCTTGTTCTAAAAAGGCACCAAACAAAATAAACAGGAAGATATAAGTGGCCGACACATAAGTTGGAGTGCCATAAAGCCCCTCGGTGCCAAAGGATAACTGGTTGATTATTTGATCAACGCCATAGCCGCGGTGCATTAAGTCGCCGGGGAGGTATTGGCCGAATAAGCCATAGGCTAAGAAAATACAGCAAATGATTGGTAATGCCCAACCCATCACCCGCCGTGCAGCTTCAAACACTAAGACAATCAACACCACGCCAATCACCATATCGGCATCGGTTAATTCACCCGAACGTTGGATCAAGTCGGCCTCAAAAATCCATTGATAGGCGGCCGTTGCCATGCCCGCAAGGCCAAGCAACCAAGCTAAGGGTTGCCAAGGTCGAGCTTTGCCCACGGCGGGATAACTTAAAAAAACCACTAAAAGTAAAAAACCAACGTGGGTTGCCCGTAGCACTTGGGTCGATACGGGGTGAAATGCGGCGGTAATGATTTGAAAAATGGAGAAAATAAGTGCCGTATAAAACAGCGCTTTGGGCCAGTCACTGGTGCTTGCACCTAGGCCTTGTTCGGAATCGCTCATATTTATGCCTCACAGCATTAGACAACAGAGGTCGACGCAGCACTTGGGTAAATCACCCAAGTGCTTAGTTGGAAAAGGGGCGCTCAGATTGAGGTTACACCCTTAGAGTGCGCCAACTTCTTTGAAATAACGCTCCGCACCAGGGTGCAGTGGCGCTGGTAGGTTTTTGGTCGCTTTGTCTAATTGAATCGCTTTTGCCGCTGAGTGCGCATTACCGAGACGATCTAAATGTTCAAACATCAGTTTGGTCATCTGATAGGCTAAATCGTCTGACACTCCCGCGTGAGTGACAAATAGGTTTTGAATCGCAACCGTTGAGACATCAGCAGTTTGACCTTCGTAGGTCGACGCGGGGATGACTCCATGCTGATAGGCAGGATTATTTATTTTGAGGATCACATCTTCGGGAACTTCAACAAAGTTGATTGGCATCGTCGCAGCTAAATCACGGATCGCCGCCATCCCTAAGCCCGAGGATTGTAAGGTTGCATCTAACTGACGGTTTTTAATCAGCTCAACGGATTCAGCGTAAGGTAAAAACTCAACCTTGCCCATATCCTCATAGCTTAAACCAGCCGCTTTGAAGATGGCGCGAGCATTGAGTTCAGTACCCGACTTAGGTGCACCGACAGAAATACGTTTACCTTTTAAATCAGCTAAGGTTTTGATACCTGATTCTTTACTCGCCACTATTTGAATATAGTTAGGATAAGCGGCTGCGAGCACGCGAACCTTATCTAACGGTTTTTTAAAGCCTGCATCGGCATCGCCCTGATAGGCCGCAGCCACTGAATCACCTAAGGCTAAGGCCAGCTCACCACGACCGGCTTGCAGCAAGTTAAGGTTTTCAACCGAGGCTTTAGTGGCTTGTACTGAGGTCTTCGCGTCTTCAATACCTGTACCATAAAGTTGCGACAGTGCCACACCAATCGGGTAATACACACCACTGGTACCACCGGTCAGAATATTGATAAAGGCAGGTGCGGCCGCCATCGTGGCTGCACTGAGTGAGAGAGTTAAAGCTGCGCCCACGGCGATAAAACGTTTGTTGATTTTCATGCTTAAATATCCTTATTTTTTATTGTGTTATATAGGGTAAGAACAATATATACCATTGATTATTTATTTTAGTATCAGACCTTATATACCCAAAACTGTTCAAAATACAAGCTTTGACACGCCTTTCGATACAAGCTAGACAGTGAGTTTTTACGGCTAATGTGCCGAGTTAATCGGTGTAACCATGAGTCGATAATGCGTAGATTACATCTGCATCTAGGAACATATCGGCAAGTGTGTTGCGTTCAGAATGTGTGGATTTAGGTGAATAAAACCATAGCAAAAGACTCAAGCATTGTAGATATTGCTTTAGTCTAGGTGAGGTCCTAAATAAAGGCGTTCTAGCTTATTAATGTTTAAAAAATCAGTATGTTAGCGTTTTTGTGTTTGCGAAATAAATTATCGTTAAGTGGGTGAGAATAAAAAACGGGCTAATAAAAAGGGCTAACCGTAGTTAACCCTTAATCAAGATATTGGAAGCGCACCCTAAGGTGTCACAATATTACTTAACGTTATCGAGGAGGCCTTTAGTCGCGTTTTTGGCGTGCTTTGCAGCGCGTTTTTCCTTGATCGACATTAACGGCTTTTTCTTGGCCTCTTTGCGATTTTTTTGCTCTTTACTCATAGTTAACTCCATGTACTTTCAGTGGTTGTTCATCAGGCTAATCATGTAAGCCATTTGCATAAAACCCGTTCCATGATGTCCTGATTAAAGCGAAACGTTTAAACTCGAATTACACCATTTTTAAATCACAACTATTTAAAACGATTGGTAATTTATTTGAATTTGTTTGCCTCTCTGAGCTGTACTCGCAAAATAATCTTATCACCGAAATCCTAAGGAAGATCCACTCGCTGCTTAGAATAATTCACGCTAATGCTAGTGCTAATCTGTATATAAAATATGCGGTTCAGAACACGGTATTTACACATTTCATTACCTTACCTGCGCGTCGATTTTCCGAGTATACCGCCGAGTAATCCGCGTAAAATTTGTTTTCCGAGTTGATTACCAACGGTTCTCGCCGCTTGTTTCGACAAGGTTTCGGCTAATCCTTGGCGGCGTTTATTACCAAAGATAAGCTCGCTAAACCAGCCTTGCTCAGCTGCTTTGGTCGTTGGCGTACTGGTTGTTTGCGCAGTACCGCTGCCATTCGTCTGTTCGGTATGACGTTGATTCAGTCGCTCGTAGGCGGATTCGCGATTGACTAAAGTATCGTATTTACCACCAATCGGACTCTGATGACGGATAGCGGTTAACTCCTCGGTCGTGGCTGGCCCCATCCGGCAGCGTGGTGGTGCTATTAAGGTGCGCTCAACCATAGTCGGCACACCTTTCTCGGCAAGGGTTGACACTAAGGCTTCGCCCACGGCGAGTTGTGAAATTACCTCGCTGACCACCAATTTAGGATTCGATACAAAGGTTTCGGCTGCGGTTTTAACGGCTTTTTGATCCCTTGGGGTATACGCCCTGAGGGCATGCTGAATGCGATTGCCGAGTTGACCGAGAATTTCATTGGGAATGTCGTCGGGGAATTGCGAGCAGAAATATACCCCGACGCCCTTGGAGCGGATAAGCCGCATAATTTGCTCTATGCGTTTAAGCAAACTTGCTGGGCAGCCCTCAAATAATAGGTGTGCCTCATCAATAAAGAAGACTAATTTAGGTTTATCGAGATCGCCGACTTCGGGTAAATTTTCAAACAGTTCTGATAGCAGCCAGAGTAAGAAGCTGGAATAGAGGCTAGGGGTCAAGATGAGTTTATTGGCGGCTAACAGGTTGATAATGCCGCGCCCTTGCAAATTAGTGCGCATTAAGTCTTCGAGTTGCAATGCTGGCTCGCCAAAAAAGTCTTTGCCGCCATCGCGTTCTAAACCAAGGACTGAGCGTTGAATCGCGGCAAGGGATTGGGCGCTGATAAGCCCATATTTGGCTGAGATGTCTTTGCGCTCATCGGCCACTAAGTTCAGCATGGCGCGCAAATCGTCAAGGTCGAGTAACAATAAACCTTGGTCGTCGGCCAGTTGAAACACTATGTCTAAAATGCTGCTTTGGGTGTCATTGAGTTCGAGAATTCGCCCGAGTAAGGTGGGCCCCATTTCACTCACTGTGGTGCGCAGTGGATGTCCTTGAATCCCTGCTAAGTCCCAGAACACAACAGGATTTGCCTCGGTTTGATAATCCACAATCCCGATTTCAGCGGCCCTTTTTAGTAGCTTATCGTTTGGAGTACCTGCAACCCCGAGTCCTGAAATATCGCCTTTGATATCGGTGATAAATACTGGCACCCCTTGGCGCGAGAAACCTTCGGCTAGGGTCATCAGCGAAACGGTTTTGCCTGTGCCTGTGGCGCCAGCGATAAGTCCGTGGCGGTTGGCATATTTAAGATTTAAGTGAACCTGTTGCTCACCTTTACCTAAGAGTAGAGTATTCAAGCGCAGTCCTTGTCTTCATTAATGCCGTAATGAATCGATGGAGCATCGATCGTGGCTGGATAAAAAATCATCATCCAGTGTTTGCCTTTAGCCAATTTCTGTCAATGCTGATGAATGCATAATCGATACAGCTCAAGTAAAGCTTGCCAATGTTAGTTTGGCTAAGTGTAGTTATTTTGTTGCATTTGTTGAGGCGCCGAAGATGAAAACCCCATTGATTATGTTAGTCTTGTCCACATTATTGTTGACCTCTGGCTGTGCTGAGTTGGCCTGCTCCGCAAGGACGGATGTCGACCCCTACGAGCCAATGCTAGATAAGCAGCGCTGCGTGGCTGAGGCGGATAAGCAGTTAGCTGCCCATGAAAAGGTCAAAAAGGCTGAAGAGGAACAACAGCTTAAAGAAGCTGTGGATCGGGCGATCAAACAACGTCAATAAAAGGATTGATATGAAGGGAGCGGGTGGAACACAGGGCGGTATTGGCCAGTTCTTTATTGGGCTTGCCATGATGTGTGCAGGATTTTATCTGTTATTTAATGCGATACAGGTCAGTTCCAGTTTTGGCTTGGGCTATGGCCTCTACCGCATGAATGCCTTTGGGCAGGGATTTTCGATCACCACAGGTATGGTAATGCTGCCGTTTATCCTCGGGATAGTGATGGTGTTTTTTGATGCCAAGACTAAGCTCGGTTGGCTGCTTACCTTAGGCTCCTTAGTCGCCTTAATTGTTGGCGTGATCAGCTCGATTCAGTTTCACTTTAAAGCCATGTCGGCCTTCGATTTGATCGTGATTTTAGTGTTAGCCTTTGGTGGGCTAGGGCTGTTTTTGCGCTCGTTAAAAGCGGCGCCTACTGAGCAGAATGATCCCAAATAACAGCTAAACTGAAATGTCTATTGCATACCCATAGCCGAGGAAATCCAATGCGTTGGCGTGACAGTGATCGCAGCTCCAATATCGAAGACAGACGGGACCAACAGATGGCGTCGGCGGGTGTGCCCAGCGCGCTCTTGCTTAGGTTATTGCCTTTTCTGCTGCAAACTAAAATCGGCCGAGTGGTATTGCTGCTGGGCGGGTTATATTTTGCGTTTCAATACTTTACCGGCGGATTATCCCTCGAACCGAGTAATCAAGCGGGGTTTAGTCAGTCTCAATCGGCCAGTAATACCGCGGCTCAAGATGAAAATGCCCAGTTTGTGGCGGCGATTCTTGGCACGACGGAGACCGTTTGGAATCAATTGCTACAAGGGCGATATGTCGAACCTAAGCTAGTGCTTTATCGCAATATGACCTCAACCGGATGCGGTTTGGGGCAGGCGCAATCTGGGCCTTTCTATTGCCCCGCTGACGGCAAAGTGTATATTGATTTGAGTTTTCTCGAGGAGTTGAAAAAACTCGGAGCACCGGGGGATTTCGCCTTCGCCTATGTTATCGCCCACGAGGTCGGTCACCATGTACAAAACCTACTCGGCACCAGCACTAAAGTGCGTCAGGCCCAGCAAGCTGCTGGCAAGGCGCAGGCCAATCAACTGAGTGTTGCCCTCGAATTGCAAGCCGACTGTTACGCTGGCGTGTGGGGGCATTATGTCGATAGACAGCTCAATTTGCTTGAGCCTGGCGATGTAGAAGAAGGCATTGCCGCCGCTAGTGCTGTGGGTGATGATCGCCTGCAAAAAATGGCGGGCCTAGCCGTACAACCCGAAGCCTTTACCCATGGTAGTTCGGCTGACAGAGTGAAATGGTTTAATATCGGCTTTGCCTCCGGCAAACCTGCCAGCTGTAATGCTTTTAATAGCAAATAGCGAGCTGGTAATCGCGCCAACGTAGGATGGGTAGATGGCATTTGAAGATAGGTTTCGGCTCAGTAGTCATGCAGTTATCACCAATGAATTAGGGCAAGTGCTGCTGCTCAAAGCGAACTATGGCAATTTTGCTTGGGGTTTACCCGGCGGCGCCTTAGAGCTTGGAGAGACCATTCACGAAGCGCTGCTGCGCGAATGCCAAGAGGAATTGGGATTAGAGGTGAACATTCACTATCTTAGCGGCGTTTATTATCACAGCGCCTATCAATCCCAAGCTTTTATCTTTCGTTGTGAGTTTGCATCTGCCGATGTGATGATTCGCTTAAGTCATGAACACTCAGAGTTTGCCTTCCATGATATCGACACGCTTAGCGCGGTTCAGCAGCAAAGAATCAAAGATTGCCTTAATTTTAACGGTGTCGTCGTGAGTGCAAAGTTTTAAGGCTTTGCCAGTAAGTATCTACAACAATAAAAAGAGACAGCAATGAAACTCGGTCGTAACGATCCTTGCCATTGTGGCAGTGGTAAAAAGTTTAAACGTTGTTGTATGAACAGCGTTTTCCAGCAACATGCCCAAGTGTTCGATGATGTTGAGGCCATGTTGGCAATGAACCCAAATTTGAGCCTTGATGAACTTAACGCAGCTTTACAATACAAAGTGCAAGACCGCAATAATCAACCTCATCCCGATTTTTGTGGCGTAACACCAACACAAATGGCCAATTGGCTTTATGCGCCGTTTGAGCAATTACAGTGGGTGACAATCAGCACACCAGACGATCTTTCAACCAGTCCGGTGATGCGTTATCTAGCGCTAATTCTTGATGAGGCCATGGCGCAAGAAGGCTCCTTCAAAGCCACAAGTAAAGGCAGCTTACCGACTAAGTTGGTTAAACAGGCCAGTGAGTTATTACCTGAGTTTGCCGTTGCTCAGTTTCCAATAAATATTAGCATCAGCGAGTTTGCGGGCAGTAACGAAGATAAATTTAATGCCTTGCACTACACCCGAGTGTTAGCCGACATTTGCGGTATTATTTACCTTCGTAGTGGCCGTTATCACGTTAAAAAGTCAGCGCAAAAGCAGTATCAAGCTCTAGGCATACAGGCATTTTTTAAACCTATGTTAGAGGCCGCCATCAGCCAATATAACTGGGGATATTTGGACGGTTTTGAATACGATATCGACTTGCGACCCTTTTGGCTGTTTATGCTGTGGCGCCTACAAGGTCATCACAGTGTAGAAAAGCTGGTGAAAGAGGTGATGACAGCTTTCCCCGATTTACTTCAGTCCTTGCCTACGGATGATTACTTCTCGCCAGAAAGAAGTTTAAGCATGCTCATCGAATCAAGATTTATTGAGCGATTTTTACAGTTTTGGGGATTTTTGATCATTGAGCCAAGGCGTTACAAAGGCGCTGAACCGATCGGCAGAGTTGTTAAGGTACAGCCTTTGTTAAAACAAACTTTTCAATTCACCATTAACGCATAGCAAGGCCATCGTGAGCGAATATCAATACTATAAATTCGAGCGTCTGGATGGTTACTTAGATGCTAAGGCGCGCCAAGCACTCAGAACCATTTCAAGCCGTGCGGACATCACTGCTACGTCCTTTCAGGTGTATTACACCTACAGTGACTTAAAGGCGGAACCTTCTACGCTGATGTTAAAATACTTCGATATCGGGTTTTACTATGCCGATTGGGGCTCAATCGATGTATACATCAAGTTACCTGCCGGAACGATCCCTGAAGCGTTGCTTGCCTTTTCAAGCGATGGGCTTCATGTACATCAAAGCGATGAGTGGCAACTGCTGATTTTTTCCATCGAAGAGTATGGCGAGTATTTTGACGATGAACAGGCTGACGACTTTTTCCAGCATTTAGCTGGGTTACGTAGCGAGTTAATCCACGGGAATTGGTGTCTTGTGTACTTTATGTGGCTCAAAGCGTTTGATTGTAATGAAGAACCTGAAGAAATACCGTTAATTCAATACGATTTTGAGCATCTCAGTGAAGAGGTGCAGACGTTTGCGGCGCTGTATGATATTCCGTTAGCATGGGTTAAGGCACTTGCGATGGTGCTGAACGAACAACCAAGTCACCAAGCCAAACAAGCCCAATTTCAGTTTGATGCGTGGCTGCATAATCTCACGGATGCGGAGAAAGACACGCTATTACGCACGCTGTTTGAGCAAGGCCAGCTAACCCGTCACCAAGCCTTAGCACTGACGCGAAAAGAATCGGCCAACACCGACGAAATCTATCAATACTGGTTAACCCCCGACCTGATTTCCCCTTTCATAGAGCAAGCGCAAAGCCAATTACAGCAAGAGCAAGCTGAGGCGCTCGCAAAAAAATTAGCCATCGAAAAAGCGGAAAAAGAGAAGATGTTGACGGATATCTACAATCAGCGTGAGCACAGCTGGCAGCAAGCACAAGAGCAAGCGAATCGCACCTGCGCCAGTGGCTATGATGAGGCAGCACGCTATTTGCATCAGCTGTTTGAGGCATATCAGTTTAAAGCGGATAACGTGGCGTTTGAGCAACGTTTTAAGCGCTTTGTTGTGACTAATAATGGTCGTAAAGCGCTGTTAAACCGGTTAAGTGATTTGCTTTAAATAATGGGGTTACAGACAGGCCAAGCGTTGTTAGCAAAAAATATCGTTCAGTTTTGATTGGCTGAAAGCTTGTATGCTCCTTAGGTCTACAGATTGTTACTCATAAAGTCACTTTGTGTAGACCTCGGGATGCTAAGCAAGGCTCTTTACCATCTCTGTGGTAAATACTGGGTGAAATACAAAGGCATTACAATATTGGTTTGTTCTAACGCCGATGAGCCTTGTGTGCCAGTTAACTTAAAGGTTTTACTTGGAGCACATTTTTCAACGTAGGATGCCAACGATTTAGCTCTGGTACGTTTGCCACTTTTGACTTCAACAGGGATGATATCGCCTTCATCGGTTGCCAAAATAAACTCGATTTCGGCGCGAGCGTCATTCCATGAATAGCTTGGGTCAACGCCAATAGCAGTGAGCTCTTGTTGTACAAAGTTTTCAGCCACATAGCCTTTGTATTCGTAATTTTGTTGCTTAATCTCTTTATAACTGCTGCCCAGCATATGATTGAGCAGCCCCACATCAAATAGAAACAATTTAACCATATTTTCTTTTTTATAGGCCGCCAGCGGCGATTTCGGCAGCCCTTCAATAGGGTAGTTTGGCAAGGCTAAGCGGCAGCAGTGAAGCCAATGGATCGCGGTCTCAAAATCGCTATAACGAGATTTACGCTCATGCACATGTTTAAATTTAAAGCGTTTAACGGACTCATCGCTGACAAGTGATAGCTGCGCTGGAATACTGTTAAACACAGATTCAATCAGTGTGGCATCAACCCTGCCCGCGTACTTGCCAAAATCGCGGCGATAACCTTCAACTAAATCGGCATGAATTTTTGTGACTTTTTCAACCCGCTCTAAAATGCTCGCATCTTTCAACCTATACCAAGCGGAAACGGCTTCTGGCATACCACCGGTAAAAAAGTAATCTGTAAGTTTATCCATCAATTTAGTGTGCACCGCCGGTGTGCTTGCTTGGGCTTCAAACGCTTTGATCAGTGCTTGCTCGTTGGATGCGTAAATAAATTCTTGGAAGGTCAGAGGTCGTAAATTGTATTGTTCTACCTTACCTACAGGGAAGGTGTTGAGCAAACCAATATTCGAGCCGCTTGCTGCGACAAAATAGGACGGTGCTTTTTCAGCAAAATACTTTAGTGAGGTAACGGCACGCTCACATTCGCCAATTTCATCTAATATCAGCAGATCGGTTTCTGGGTTGAACGCCTGATTGGTCAACAGCTCAATGTTAATTATTAGCTCGTCTGGTGACAGTGAGCCATCGAATGCTTGTTTGTAGGCGGGATTTTCAAGAAAGTCGATACGCAGGATGTTGGCAAAGGTGTTACCAAACAACTCTTGCAGCAGATAGGTTTTACCCGTTTGTCTTGCGCCATCGATCAATAATGGCTTGCGCACAGGTTGATTTTTCCATGCGATTAAGGCGTTGAGTAGGTTGCGCTGCATTGTCATTTCCCGTCAATTAAGATTGTTAACGGCCTATACTATAACTCATTCCGCACTTTTATGCGCATAAAAGTGCGGAATTTTACACTTTTATGCGCATAAAAAGTGATAATTCGATCTGTTTCATGCATGTTACTCTTTATTTAATTCAAAATTAACGAGTTACCGATTGTTAAATTTATAAAATTAAAGTCAAAGTCGTGGGGCTTCACCCCCTGATTTTTAATCAAGAGTCGACCAAGATGGCTGCTCGTCCTATCCTCCTTGCCTATTGTTTTCACATTAGCCAAGACGCCTATAACGGAGTTGAAAGCCCCTTTGGCATTAAGCGTTCTTGCTATCGCGTCAGACACTCAGTCCCTGATTCGACTGACGCTATCTCGGCATCTGATAGGCAGGATGCCTGAATGTCGTGAAGTGCATGGTCAATGATGTTCCATACATCATTCTGACATTTCCCATTTCCCTATGGATCAGATGCACGAGAACGGCCATGTCGAGACTCTCGCTATTTGTCTATTCGCCCTGCGGCAACTCCGAGGGGATGGCGTATTCCTTTGATTTTTGAGTTGTCTGTTGGTCACTTAAAGCATTGAAGAGCTGTGGATACCTTGTTTCACCCCTCAATAAACTCTCATAAGCTCGACATTTACCGATTTTCATTTGAGGTTGTCCATTTTTATCTATTAATTATCTAACCATGCACCGCACACCCAATCCACATGATCTGGTATCACATTGATTTCAGATGAGGCGTTAAGTACTTTCTGTGCTGCTTGCTCGACCAATTGAAACCACTGTTCATTTACGTCTCTGGTAGGAATAACGCTACTAGTCTCAGCTTCTTCTAAAAACCAGTCGCCTAGAATTTTAGGATTCTGATAAACTCGCGCTCCCTGAATAAAGAAGGCTGCAAAATCTTGCTTCATGCGTCTTCCATAAACATCTTGCCATCTCAAATTTGCGGTAATAAATGATTCGCCACTTAAATTGCGAGCACAAACGGATGCAGTCTTACCTCCGAAGCTAAAACTACATGCTGTTCGAACGAATAGTTGCATTAATGACGCATTCATATCCATCATTACCGTATTCTTGCGACTTCTTGCCATAACGCGATATATAGTAATATCGAGTGCGCTGGACCGAGTCCCTAACTCATTCATGACGTTATCTGGCAACCTCAACTGAAGTACCTTATCATCATGTATCCGTTTAATAATTTCGATATTTAACTGCTTACACATCCCTTCAATAAAGGCCAGTTGATGGGCTGTCGTTATTATTAATTCGTTTGCTAAATCTTCAGGGTTATAGCGCGAAACGTATTTAAATAAATCACGCTGTAAATTTGTCGCATTTTTTGCACGTTCAAGTGCTTCTTTAATCCTTTCCTCTGTGCGTTCAATTCCTCCAGAAGAAGCTTGCTCAAGAATTTCTTCTAGGTCCAAAAGATTAGAGACTTCACCGAGAATGTCGTCTTTTAACGCCTCATTAAATTCATCGCCTTGCACTGCTGCCATGTCACTAACAACCTGTTCAATACGCTGATACATCAAAGCGATAATTTGTTCATCAACAGTTCCCGGTGAGTTCACGTTAAGCACAACGACTTTCTTCTGCTGACCATATCGATACAAACGGCCTATCCGTTGAACAAGTCGCATTGGGTTCCATGGCAAATCATAGTTGACCATGATGTGACAATGTTGCTGCAGGTTAATACCTTCGCCACCCGCCTCAGTTGAAATTAAGAATTGCGCTTCATTATCAAACTGCCAGATGACGTCTCGTCTTTCATCATGAGACATACCACCGTGCAATAGCACAACTTTATCCTCACCAAACTGACCCGTGATAGCTTCTTTGATGTATTCTTGGGTTGCTCTGTATTCTGAGAAAATTAGAATTTTTTCATTCGGATTATCTTTGAGGAGCTGCTTTAACAACGTATCCATAAAGCGCGATAGTTTGTCATCATGATTTATTAACTGTTCAACTCGAGTGATCAGTAATTTTAGAAGCTCAATCTCACCGTCAAAAAACTCTTCACGACTATCTTGGTCAGAACTAACCGTAAACTCTTCTAATTCTCCTTGAAAACGTTCATCTTCGATAAAATTAGACTGAATTATTTCATCTAAAACATCGTTTTCTAACCGGCTAAGTCGGCGATATAGTGCCCTTCGAATAGCTGCAACACTTGACGCTGCCAGCTTTCTATACACCGTCATTACAAAGCCAATTGCATTTCCCGAATAGCCCTTATTTTTTCCCGCTTGATAGCCTTTACGTAAGTAATTTTGTAGAGCCTGATCAAAATCAATAGATTGCTGATTGACTGGCACTTCTAAAGCAATGGTCGATTTGCCATGGAATACGAAGTTTCCTTCAGAATCAGTAACATCAGCCTTGTAGTTCCGTATTACTATGTCCTGAAGCAAGACCGGTTTTAATGAAAGCAAAGCAAAATCATTCTTTCTATCTGGTCTTAGCAATTCGAGTAAAGAAATGAACTTATCCTGCATACCTTGGTGAGGTGTTGCCGTTAGTAACAGTATCGAACGAGCCTTTTTTGATCTCCTCAAACTAAGCGCCAAATTAAAACGCTCAGAAGTGTCATAGTGCAGACCATATTGCCGACGAGAAAGCCGATGCGCCTCATCAAACACCACTAGATCCCAAGCGTCCGCTTGTAGGAGTAGTTCTAGATGTGACTCTTGTTTCAACTTATCAATGGATGCAATTACATGGTCGTGCATCTTCCATTCACGAGGCTCATGAATATGAAAATGATGACCATATATTTGAAAATCCCCCAATCCGAATTTTTCGTGCATTTCCTCTTGCCACTGGCGGGTAAGACCTGCAGGAGTAATAAGTAAAATTCTTTTGGCTTGCCCTCGTTGCTGTAATGCATACAGTAACATGCCTGTTTCAATCGTTTTCCCTAAACCAACATCATCAGCAATTAGCCAATCTAGACTCCCAGAATTTAAAATTCGATGCACTAAATGAATTTGATGTGGTAATGGGTCAATCTCTAAGCTAGAAAGCGCGCCAGTGTTTTCATTCCAATTGCGCAACGCATGGGCCAAAGCTTTTAACCGCAAACGTTCTGCCACATTTCCTTCTGATTGAGAACCAACAATATATGCATGTTTTACCCCTTTGATTTGTTTCAAGGCAAAATAGGGAAGCCAGCGTCTCTCGTTGCTTTCAGGAAACTCAACCAAATGCTGTGTAGTACCATTAGCACTTCGACTTTGAATAATAACCCCTTCACCAAACGAATAAAGGTCATCAATTGCCAACATCACGTCTGTACCCAGTCTAAAACCCGAGTTAACATCCGCTGGTCGAACAAACGATCTTTCATGTTCTGGCAACCACAGTACCTTTAATGTAATAAGCTCACCATCAACGGTCTGCCTTTCTACAATGCCAGTTCGAATAGTGCCATTAGGTAATTTTTGACTAACCCAACACCCTGGAGATGGAGCGCAACTGTTCATACTCTGTGTTCCCTGTCAGTTATATCATCAGTCTAATTTCGATTTAGTTGATAATATTCATCATCATAAATAACATCTTGGCAAAAACGCATATTTCTGAATTCACAACGTTCAATTGAATAGCCGTATAATGCCAATTCTCGGATCAATTCTTGGTCATTAAAATCAATATCACCAATGTCAGAAAAATCTAACTCACGCGCAGTACACATTGAGCCAAAACCTGCATCATACTCATATAAAACATCATCTTTTTCTAACTGATCGAGCGTGGCATTAAGATATTTTGCAAATGCGCGGTAAGAACGCCTCAGTGATTGACTATTGAACCAACGGTCATAAATGCTATCTAGACTCTCTAAAAACACATCATCATCAGATAAACCGTTTTGACATTGCGAAACAATTGTCACAAAGCGCAAACTTTGCGCCCAACTGAAATTGCTGTAACTGGCGTCACTTTCCCCATTACGATAAAAACTAATCCAATATTTGGGAAGCTGCTGCCAAGCATCTCGCAAAAATTTTGCAGATCTTAATACCTCAGGTTGCATCCCTGCATCAGCATAGAAGTTAAGAAACTTCACAACCGCACCATAAGATTTCACCGAGAAGATATCAGTGAGTAAATCCAGTGTTGAATGGGGCCAGTTATGACGAGCAATAAACGCCGCGGCTAGCTGAACGGCGCGTTGTTCTATCGTTATATGGTCTTCAGCGTAAAAGTCAGCTGATTCAGCTTCGCTTTCGATTAAATCATCAGGGTCAATAAAATAGGTGTCATTTAGCCCAATAATCTCATCTAATAACAATTCTGCGGCAGGATCTGTAGTAACATCATAAATATCCGAATATCGATCTGCGTCGCTGCACATGTCGATAGTGACTACATCATTTTCCGCACTACCAGCGTCGATTTCGGCGCAATCATCAAAAGTCACTTCGTCATTTACTTCGAACGTTACTGTAGAAATTTCATTCTGAATATCATCTTCAACAGGCTGTTCACCACAGTGTGGTGATAATGCGTCCGAAGTGTTTGTTTCCTGCTGGATTGATCCGTTATTAACGTAAATTGACGATGTATGGGGCTGTTCAGTAACTAGGTCAGAACTTTCACTTGAAAAAATCGGTACTGCTTGCTCTTCCATACCGTAAAAATATTGATCATGTGTATAGTTAAGTTGCTGGTTATCAAGGTAATCGAGGTCAGCTATATGAATATATTCATCAACAATTGGTTCGAAAATGAAGTTATCACGCCGTAATTCATCACGGCGTAAAAATGCGTCTCTCGCTTTATCCAGTTTGCCAAGCTTTTTTAAAATGTTTCCGTAAAACTCCCAGATTCGAGGTGTTCCTGTTTCTTCATACAAGTATTGCTCTAATACCTTCCTAGCACGCTTAAAATCATGACCAGCGATAGCACTTTTGACTTGTCGGATTAACATCTCGTTCTTGGGGTTATCGCTCTCCATTGCGTTATATCCTTAATTCTAGTCCCGAACAGGCTCTCTCTGAACATGAATAGCTTTATCAACCTTTACCTGTGTGGACACCGTAATATGCTGCATTATTATTCACTTAGCTTGAGTAAAGCTCTTATAAGAGTTTATGTTTCGCTTGATGGACAAGATAAATAAACAATTGATCATGCTCTTTGAGAAAACCAAAAATTTAAAGCTCTCTGAGTGATGGCACCAACTCTGATCCTCAGTTTCAGCGAATTAAGTTGATCTTTAGTAGTCGAGCTCTATCACGCATATTGACTTTATTTTAATCGTTTCACGGTATCAGATTGATTCAGATAGGCAAAGGTGGAGCTAATGTTTTGAGATGATGATAACAATTTTTTAACTGATAGATTAGTTATCAGAAAACTTGAATTGATGAATAGAGCTAATCGCTAAAAAGAAAGAGCGAACAGGTTGTAATAACTGTGTCGATGATTTTTTAAATCTAAGATATCAATTAATGCGTCTTTTGAGATTGCCGCCCCAGTCTTGTTATCGTAATGCGCCATGATTTAGTTGTAAGAGCGGGAATAAAGATAGGGGGCAGTTGCTTTTTCGCATTTTATCTTTGCTGGCTAACAGAGAGATGCAAAGGTTAATAGGATTAAGCGCTGTCATGGAAGTGACCGTCCGTGACATGGTCGCTCTTTCACATCCATGTGATCGCGACATTCGTAAATCCTTTTACATCAGATGCCGTCGTCGAGCCTATAGGGACATATTCACGGCGTGTCACTGGAATGACAGTGCTTAATCGTTGAAACAGAATGATGAACACCCTTTCTATGAGTAATTAATACCGCTGTGTCTTTGTTTAATTCCAACCCAAAACAAATACAAGCTGGATTCCCGCTCACAAGCATTGCGGCAATGACAGTGCTTAAGAATGGACTGTTCCATACCGATCATCTTATGGCTACTGTCTCGTGCTTCTTGGCTTATGCCTCTTGTCTTGTGGATCAGGCGCGCAGGTGGGATTTCTTCTGTTATAATGCCCCCTCGATTTTTTGGAGGCGAGAATGGACGTATCTTCTTTACTAGACGGCCTGAATGATAAACAGCGCGAGGCTGTCGCGGCACCGCAATCTAGCATGTTAGTGCTTGCGGGGGCGGGCAGTGGTAAAACGCGGGTGTTAACCCACCGTATCGCGTGGTTAATGCAGGTTGAACAGCAGAGTCCTTACTCGATTTTAGCCGTGACGTTTACCAATAAAGCTGCGGCCGAGATGCGTGAGCGGGTTGAAAAAGTCGCTGGCACCAATATGGGGCGGATGTGGATTGGCACCTTCCACGGGCTAGCGCATCGTTTATTACGCACTCACTTCCAAGATGCGGGATTACCGCAGAGCTTCCAAATTCTTGATTCAGACGATCAGCTGCGCTTGCTGAAACGCATCCTTAAAAGTTTGAATCTGGATGAAAAACAATATCCTCCCCGTCAGGCGCAGGGTTATATCAATGGCAAGAAAGACCAAGGATTGCGGCCTAAGCATATCGATGCGGGTGGTTTTCCGATTGAGCAAAACCTGCTGAAGATTTATCAGGTTTATCAAGAGTCTTGTGATCGCGCTGGCCTTGTCGACTTTGCCGAAATCCTGCTGCGTGCCCACGAGCTTTGGCTCAATAAGCCGCATTTGCTGGCACATTATCAAGAGCGTTTTAAGCATATTCTGGTAGACGAGTTCCAAGATACCAACGCCATTCAATATGCCTGGATCCGCGTGCTTGCCGGCCAAACTGCCAATGTGATGATCGTCGGTGATGACGACCAATCGATTTACGGTTGGCGTGGTGCTCAGGTTGAAAACCTACACCGCTTCCTGAAGGATTTCCCCACGGCGACCACGATTCGTCTCGAACAAAATTATCGCTCCAAGGGCAATATTTTGAAGGCGTCGAACGCCCTTATTGCCAATAACCCCGAGCGTTTAGGTAAAGAGCTGTGGACTGACGAAGCCGATGGTGAGCCGATTTCCCTCTACTGCGCCTTTAACGAAATGGATGAGGCGCGCTTTATTGTCGGCCGGATCAATGATTGGTACGAAAAAGGCGGCAATTTAAGTGACTGCGCGATTTTATATCGCTCAAACGCCCAGTCGCGCGTGCTAGAGGAAGCCTTATTACACAAAGGCTTAGCCTATCGGATTTACGGTGGCCTGCGCTTTTTCGAACGCCAAGAGATTAAAGACGCTATGGGTTATATGCGGCTTATCAGCAATAAAAATGATGATGCCGCCTTCGAGCGAGTGGTTAATACGCCGCCCCGTGGCATTGGCGATCGCACCTTAGATATTCTGCGTTCGACCGCGCGTCAGCAAGAGCTTACGTTATGGCAGGCCTGTTTACGGCTGCTGGATGAAAAAGTGCTTGCGGGCCGCGCAGCCTCAGCGGTGAGTGGTTTTATGGATCTTATCGTCACCCTGCAGGAAGAAACTCAGGATATGGCGCTGTACCGGATGACGGACACAGTGATCCAAGCCTCTGGCCTCAAAGCCATGTACGAAGCGGAAAAGGGCGAAAAGGCCCACGCTCGTATCGAAAACTTAGAGGAACTCGTCACCGCCGCGCGCACCTTCGAAATGCCAGAGGAGCTTGAGGATATGGGCGAGCTTAACGCCTTCTTATCCCATGCGGCCTTAGAGGCGGGCGAAGGTCAGGCCGACGCCTTTACCGATGCAGTACAGCTGATGACACTGCACTCGGCCAAGGGGCTGGAGTTTACTATGGTGTTTATGGCGGGTGTCGAGGAGGGGATCTTCCCGAGTAAGATGGCGCTCGAAGAGGGTGACAGACTCGATGAGGAACGCCGCCTCTGTTACGTGGGCATGACCCGCGCGATGGAAAAACTCTATATCACCTATGCCGAGTCTCGCCGTATTTATGGCCGTGAAGATTACGCCCGTCCATCACGCTTTATTAAGGAAATTCCGCCGCAATATGTGGACGAAATTCGCTTAAAGGCGCAGGTGTCGACACCGATGGCGAATAATCGCTTCAGTGCGCAAAAGTCGGCGGTCGCCAACGATACTGGCTTTAGCGTTGGGCAAAGAGTGCATCATCCAAAGTTTGGTGACGGCAAAGTGACTAACTTTGAAGGCAGTGGCGCACAGGCGCGGGTACAGGTGAATTTTAGTGATTTTGGCAGTAAGTGGCTGGTGGTGGCTTACGCGCGCTTAGAGGCGCGTTGATTGGCATGAATGTCATGATTTTGTGACAGTTTCAGCCTATGCAAATTCGCTTAAAAGGGGGCTAGGGTATATGATGTTTACCCTAGCAACCGAGATAAAAAATTAGGTTTGGGAGTAGTTAGTTAATGAATCTAAAGCAGAAGTGGGACGTTTATTCCCGCCTGACTCGACTCGACCGTCCTATCGGCACCTTGTTATTACTCTGGCCGTGTTTGATGGCGCTGGTGCTAGCAGCAGGTGGTATGCCCGATCTTAAGGTGCTCATTATCTTCATTATTGGTGTGGTGATTATGCGTGCCTGTGGCTGCATTATTAACGACTATGCCGATCGCGATCTCGACTCCCACGTTGAACGTACCAAATCCCGCCCTCTCGCCAGCGGCGAAATCAGCACCAAAGAAGCGTTATTACTGTTTGTGATCTTAGGTTTAGCCGCTTTTGGTTTAGTCTTACTGCTCAATGGCTTAGTGGTTAAATTATCCGTTGTAGGCATTATCCTCACCATTATTTACCCCTTTACTAAGCGGGTAACAAACATGCCGCAGATGTTTTTGGGTGTGGTATGGAGCTGGTCTATCCCCATGGCCTATGCGGCGCAAACCGGTGAAGTGCCCATCGAAGCCTGGTGGTTATTTGCGGCGAATTGGTTTTGGACTGTGGCCTACGACACCATGTACGCCATGGTCGATAGGGATGATGATTTAAAAGTCGGTATCAAATCAACCGCCATTCTTTTTGGCCAATATGACCGTCAAATCATTGGATTATTTCAACTGGCTGCACTGCTGTGTTTTATCGCCGCGGGTTGGAGTGCCGACCGTGGCCTGCTTTATGGTCTAGGATTGCTGACCTTTGTTGGTTTTAGCACTTACCAACAGATGTTGATTTTTGGCCGCGAAAGAGCCCCTTGTTTTAAAGCCTTTCTCAACAATAACTGGGCAGGGTTAGCCTTATTTATTGGTCTCGGAGCCGATTACCTGTTTTAAGTTTTCCTCTCCGTTTGTATGAGTGCTATCAGGCGTGTCGCCTGATAGCCGCTCAAAACTTAGCTCAAGCCGCGACTCACTGACTCGAAGTGGTATCCTGCGTCGCATCAATCTGCGGATACTGACTGGCTGAACTTTGGATGTCAGAGCATTGGTAAGCATTACCCATCATAGTCACTGAGCCTAAAAACTTGAATGGCTGGTAGAGGTAGACGGTATCTGCACCTAAGGCTTGAGCTTTGATGCGCATCTCGTTGAGTGTACCCCACACCATATCCCTATCACTGTGCAGCCAATAATCATAGAAATGCCCCTGCGAACCAATCACTGTGCCTTTATAAGTACAGTTTTCAATAGCTACGGAGTTTTCCCATAATATTTTGACATGTGCCGATTCCTCAGTAGGAAAGGTAACACACGCTGTTACATTAAGGCCGAGTAATAACATTAATATTGTGCGAAAATTCATTTATTTATGACTCATATTCAGACTATTAATAAAAATCGGCTAGCTCAAAGAATATTATTAGCTGATTAATACTTATTGTTGATGACTTAAGTTATTTACGTCCTAATACTTTTATCCCAGCTTTACTACGATCTGAGTTTCCATATACTTCAATTTTTTTAACACAGCGGCGGGCGCCTAATGATTTCCATTCCGAGTGTTCATCTTTCTCGATATCGGTATCAAATTTGATGGTGCGGGTTTTATCATCCCCAGGTGCGGGTTTTATCATCCCCATAGGTGACGACAACACGATCGATACTCACATCTCTTTCTGCTTTGATTTTGATATATTTTGCCTGTCGGCAAATGATCAAAGGTATGGTGGCTGGATGATCGCCAATGCCGAGTAATATGGTGCGGCCAAGGGTGATTTCATCGTCATTATCATCTTTTTTTGCATAGGCAACGGATGTGGTAAACATCAAGAGTAAGCAGATAATTATTCGATTAATATTGAACGTCGAAAATAGACTAGATTTTATTAACATATGGCCTCCAAAAAATGGGGGCGAATCATAAAGTATTTAATGTAACCTAAATAGTTTTTTTATCGCTTAGTGCGGCTGATATCACGGGTTTTATTTGAATAAGGTCAATAAGCGTTTTGCATTATGATACAAATGTAATTTAAATTATGTCGATATTATTTTTACTTTTAATTAGACTTAAATATCCCTTAACGCATGACATTTTATGATCTAACCCAATTTACCGATTTTTCAATATTTGGCAAATACTACAAGTTGCGTGCAGTTTTCTGGTAGATTGTGATAAATGCCACTCAGTTTGGTGGTCATCGTTGTTTAAGCTGGCGGTCTCGGAGTGAGTAACTGCTGCGGAGTGAGTGACAGCAGGATTAAGTTCAAAGGAGGTGAAGTATGCCGTGTCGACTTACACGATTATTTGGGATTGAATTTCCGATTATTCAAGCGCCTATGGCTGGAGTGCAAGGCAGTACGCTTGCTATCGCCGTGTCTGAGGCGGGGGGTTTAGGTTCATTACCTTGCGCCATGTTATCCCTCGAGGCGCTTGAAGCTGAGTTAACCGAAATCCGCAGCAACACCACTAAACCTATCAATGTGAACTTCTTTTGCCATAGCGAGCCTCTGCCACAGGCGGCCAAGCAAGCGATTTGGCTCGAACAGTTAGCCCCCTATTTTGCGGAATTTAATCTCGACTCAAGTGTGCAGCCTGCTGGCGCCCAGCGTACACCCTACAGCAAGTCACAGGCCGAGGTGTTAGCCAAATTTAAGCCCGAGGTGGTGAGTTTTCACTTTGGTTTGCCCGATGAAGAATTGCTGCTGGAAATTAAAGCTTGGGGATCAAAAGTTATCTCTACGGCGACAACCGTCGAGGAAGCACTCTGGCTTGAGGCCCACGGTGCCGATGCGATTATTGCCCAAGGTTTAGAAGCAGGAGGCCATAGGGGACACTTTTTATCCGAGGATTTAACCGAGCAGCTCGGCACTTTTAGTCTATTACCGCAGGTGATTGCGGCGGTGGATATTCCTGTGATTGCCGCAGGTGGCATTGTCGATGTAGCCACAGTGCGCGCAGCCATGACGATGGGCGCTTCGGCCGTGCAAGTGGGGACGGCCTATTTGCTCTGCCCTGAGTGCAATACCAGTGCAATCCATCGTGAGGCGCTGCAAAGCGATGCCGCGCAGCATACAGCGCTGACTAATTTATTTTCTGGTCGACCTGCGCGCGGCATAGTAAACCGCTTTATGGCTGAAATGGGGCCGATGAATGAGGCTGTACCGGATTTCCCCTTGGCATCCTCAGCGGTTGCAGGCTTAAGGACGGCGGCGGAGCGACAAGGATGTGGCGATTTTAGTCCGCTGTGGTGCGGGCAAAATGCCAGTGGTTGCCAAAACATTCCCGCAGCCGAACTGACACGGCAATTGGCTTTAGGCTTTGGGTTTAATATCCAATAAATAGTTACAGGTGCAAAGCCTGCATCTACTGTTTACTTCCAAGGCTCAAGGCCGCGCCATAAGGATTTTCAGCCATTCGGCCTTCGAGACATTCGAATACCTTTGGGGATGCAAGCACCACTGATACACTACTCACGCTTTTGTTAAATGTCGTTGCCCATGGAAAGCACTGCGCAATAAACTGGCTAACAGAATGGGGAAGACCCAAAGGCTGGTTGTTGCTTGGCACTCTGCCGAGTTTTTCACCTTGTTGTTGGATTCTATTGTGGGAGTATGTGGATGGCACAGATTATCAGTAATGCTGCGGTGGGTCGTACCCTATTGATTTTATTGCTGTGTGCTGGTGTTTTCTTTTTTATCGATTTTTTAGTTCCCGCCTTGGCCGCCCTGATCGTCTGCTTCTCCAGTTGGCCGCTGTATCAAAAATTATTGGTTAAATGCGGTGGTCGCTCGGCGCTGTCTGCCACTATCGCGTTAGTTTTGATTATTGTCGGGCTAATTACACCGCTGATATTTGTTTTTTCCTATGCTTTACAAGAGATTAGGATATGGGCTGAATGGTTGGTGTATGCTAACCAGCATGGCGCGCCCGTTCCCCTTTGGATTAAGGATTTACCTTGGGTTGGTGCGTGGTTTACCCAGCAATGGCAACAGTTTATCGGTGAACCCCATGAACTGGGCAAGATAGTCAGTGCAATTAGCGGACAAAATTTGACAGGCATTTCCCGTTGGGTGCTGCAATTGGGCTGGAATACTTTAGGCTTGCTGCTGACCTTGTTGTTTATGCTGATCACCTTGTTTTTCTTATATAAAGATGGCGCGTCGGTGGCGAAGCAGATTGATATTGTCGGCGAGCGTATTCTACCCGCTCGCTGGTATCGCTTTTCCCGCGTGGTGCCCGCGACGGTAAGTTCAACCGTTATCGGTATGACGCTTATCGCCATCGGCGAGGGCATAGTGCTGGGGATTGCCTACTGGATTGCGGGTGTGCCTTCGGCTGTGGCCTTTGGGGTGTTGACCGCGTTTATGGCCTTAGTGCCAGGCGGCGCGCCAACCATGTTTACCCTGATCTCACTGTATTTAGTCGGCACTGGCGATATGACCGCTGGGGTCGGCTTATTCCTCTGGGGCAGTATCGAGCTGTTTATCGTCGATAAAACCCTGCGCCCTAATCTGGTTGGTGGGCCTATTAAGCTGCCTTTCTTACCGACTTTTTTCGGCTTGATTGGTGGAGTGAAAACCATGGGCTTTGTGGGTCTATTTGTCGGCCCCGTGTTGATGGCGCTGTTAGTCGCTATCTGGCGCGAATGGTTAAGGGATGACCCTGATAGTTCGGTTGTAACTGCATCCCTTGAATCACCGCAGGAACACGGTCATTCAAATTAAGGATGAGTGAGTGCTTGTTTGCGCTCCTCGGTATAAAACCACCAAGGTTGAGGATCGTCGCCCGCCATAAAGCGGGTAATCGAAATAAACACATCGAGCATACAGGGATCGTGGATTTGCCCCGTTTTGTCACACAGGGTTTGATACATTTCATAGGGATTTCTCCCAAGCAATTGCGCCGGAGTCTCTATGCCGAGCAGACGTAGATCCGCCGCGCTCGCTTTACCAATATTCGGTAAATCCGTTAATTGTTTGACCTTGGCACGCACCACTTTTGCTGGATTCATGTAGTTTTCCTAGTGATAAAAGCATTGGCCGCCAGTGCAAGAGAAGATTCACTACACGTTAGGCTTTTACTAACTGAGTTAAATCCGCTGGGCGATAGTACACCGACTTTAATACCTTGCCTTGGCGCACGACTTTACCGGCCATTTCTACATCTTTAGCACATTTGGCTATGATAAATTCGCCCTTTTTACTGCCGACGATGTCAACGCCTTGCTCGGCATAAAAAGCAATGGTTTCGGCTAGCTCTTGCTCGTTGCGGCACACTTTGCTCATATTGCTCGAATGGACTTCGTCCCAGCAGGCGATAAAGTCAATTTCACGGTTTTTGGCGACACACAGCAGCAAGTCGATAAGGTAGCTGATTTCTAATTTGTCATGCATGTGCTCGGCGCCTAAGTGCACTAAACGCCCCATCAACACATACACTGAATCGACAATCGCATCGGCTTGTTCGATACGGCTATCGGCTTCGGCAAGTTCAGTTAACTCTTCAATAATCAGCGAAGTATGTAAGGTGTCAGCCTTATCATCCAATGAGCTGGCATCGTTGACGGCGAGGTCGAAGGTACTGCGAAACTCACTGATATCACGATACAAGTGGTCATAAATAGGTTGTGTTAAACAGCTGAGTTTCATCGGAGTGCCTTAGATTTTATCAATAGGTTTTACAAATAGATTGGTGAAATCGATTTATGGATAACTGCGGCAATTCTAAAGAAAGGTGGCGCAGAATACAAAGTGTGCTGGCCTTGAAGTAAAAAATACCCGCTGCCAAATCGGGGAGCAGCGGGTTTCGGCAAAGATTAGGGTGGACACCGAATGGAGATTTGATTAACAGGCACGGACTAAGTCACTAAAGACCTCGTCATTGACCGCTGGGTTAACGGCTTATTGCGCGTATTTGGCGATCAGCTTATCCAAATAAGGGGCAACCTCTTTGTCAGACCAATCTAAATAGCCACGAACAAATCCAACAAGATTACCTTTTGCATCAAATAAATAAGTCGCAGGAACCACATTGGCAGGAATGATCTGCTCGATATTTTTGTTGGGGTCGAGCCAAGTGCTGTATTGATTAAAACCATGCTGATTAAGAAACGGGCGTACTTCTTTTATCTCTTCATCAATTGAAATTGGCACAATAGCGATTTTTTTATCGGCAAATTGCTGTTGTAATTTTTGCAGCTCGGGGATTTCCCTTAAACAAGGGACGCACCAAGTTGCCCAGAGGTTTACTAGCGTAAGCTTACCTTGATGTTGCTTGAGGCTTTGTGCTTGCCCTGCTTCATCCATAAAAGGCACTTCGGGTATCCCGCGGGCATGTTGCATCTCAATAAAGCCCGTCATGACTCGTGGTTTTGGAATTGCTTCGCCAGTGTCATAGAGTTTGTTTTGCAGAGAATGGGCCTGCACGACGCAGCTCAGCAGCAATGAAGTGCAAAGGAGGGTGAGCTTGGCTGTGGATGATTTCATGGGGTTATCCTTATATTCAAACTGAGCGAGTCGCGTTGTTAGCGTAAGGTGACTTGCGTTTTATCAGGGTAAGACCTAAGCCTAACCCTATGATTAATAACGCCAGTGGGCCTAGCCAAAGCGCCAGTGTTGAGGGTTTTAATTCCGGCTGATAACGGATTTTTTCACCGTAGCGCTGCACCATAAAATCGAGGATCTCATCCCGTTTATAGCCTTGTTCAAGCAGCGAAAAAATTTGCCCTTTGAGCTCATGGGCGATAGGTGCCTGCGACTCGAATAAGGTTTGGTTGGTCGCCATCGGGCAGCGCAGTACTTTGCTGATCGCTATTGCCTGTTGCTGATAGGATGTGCCCATATCCGAGCTTTCCTGTGCTGTAGCGAGAAAGGTTGTCCCGCCAAAACAGAGGATGAGTGACAACAACCAAAACAATAAACTCAAATAGGGGGAGCGAAATAATGGATTCATGGGGTTACAGTCTCCCTAGCTGAGGGGTACCTGCTGCCCTCAGTGCTTCTGTGTGTTCAACATGGCGAACTTGTCTGACGGGCCACGCTGCGATTGCTCCTGCGAGCATCATCAACATGGCGCCTAGCCAAATCCAAGTCGCTAATGGTTTATAGCTAATGCGGATCAGGTACTCAGTGTCGCTCAGTTGCAGTCCCATTGAGACGTAAATATCGCGCCAAAAACCGTGGTCGATGCCCGCGTGGGACATCTCCATACCATTGCTTTTAAAGGTTTGTCTTTGTGGTTGGATATAGCCCAGTACTCGATCGTCCTGCTTGGCATCGCGTACACTGATATTGGCCTGAATAGCAGTAAAACTTTGGCTCTCAACTTGCTCGGTACTCTCATACACCAGCACATAATCCGCTAACGGTTTACCTTGGCCTGGCCCCATTCGTAGCAGGGCTTCCTGCTCGAAAAAAGACACCGATGTTGCGCCGATAATCGTCACTACAACCCCGAAGTGTCCGAGCATCATGGCGACCCTTGCGCGCTTTGATGCTGACGGCTGGATTGGTCGTGCTGTGGGTAAGCGTTCTGGAGCGCTGCGTGGTAGCTTGAGTATCATCTTTAGACTCAAACCAAGGCATAACAATAAAAATAACGCGCTGGCACTGCCAAGAACGAGGAATAATGCGCCATCGCCTTTAGTTTGATAACCCAGCACTGTTGCAATAATGGCAATGGCTACAGTGGGGACGGCCAATACCTTGAGTGGTTTGTGGGTGGATTGCCCCCAATTGAGTAGCGGGGCGAGGCCCATTAAGACGACAGCGATAAAGGTCAATGGGACAAAAATCGCATTAAAATAAGGTGCGCCCACCGATAAAGTACCTAGGTTTAACAGCTCATATATCAGGGGATAAAAGGTGCCAAGTAGTACGGAAAAAGCCGCGACTACCAGCACGATCACCCCAAGCAGTAATAAGGTCTCTTTGCTTAATAGCGCATGGGTGACTTCTCGTCTCAGTGCGGGGGCTTTTATCGCAAAAATAAATAGGGCAGCACCAACAAAAAGCACTAATAAACATAGGATTGACATACCTCTGGTTGGGTCAGCAGCAAAGGCATGTACCGATTGCACGATACCGGAACGCACCAAAAAGCTGCCTAACAAACTAAGGGAGAATGCTAATAAACATAAAAACAGTGTAGTAAGAGTAAAGCCCTGTGTTTTTCGGGTGAGCACTAAAGAATGCACCAGCGCTGTCGCAACCAGCCAAGGAATAAATGATGCGTTTTCAACGGGATCCCAAAACCACCAACCGCCCCAGCCCAGTTCGTTATAAGCCCACCAAGAACCAAAGGCATTGCCCCCTGTGAGGAAAATCCACGCCAATAGCACCCAAGGGCGCATGTATTCGAGGTGGCGAGTCGGTAACTTTCCTCCCAGTAACGATGCCAGTGCTGCGGCAAAGCAAACCGTTAGCCCGACATATCCCAAAAACAGCATAGGTGGATGCAGTATTAAGCCTATGTCCTGCAATATGGGGTTAAGGTCGCGCCCTTCGACTGGAATATTTGGTAGCAAGCGGGCAAAGGGATTGGAGGTAAAGAGTAAAAACAAATTAAAGCCGAGGATCACTAAGCCCAAAATTGCGAGGACTCGACCAAAGTAAGCCTTATCAGCCTGTAAACTGGCACTATCGAGATTAACCTTATTCGTTGCTTGGCGCCAATTGATCACTGCGCCCCACAGGGCAATGGCGAATACCCAAAATAACATTGAGCCTTCATGGCTGCCCCACACGGCCGCAATTTTATAGCCCACAGCGAGTTGACTATTAGAATGGTTGGCAACATAGGCGACTGAAAAATCATCGCTAATAAAGCTAAATATTAAGCTACACAGTGCGGCAAATAAGGTAATAAATAGTGCGTAAAATAATTTATTGCCAAAGTGGATTAGGTAAACGTTATTCCGATAGCTACCAATTAAATGATTCGTTGCCGACAATAATGCAAAAACAGTACTCATGATTAGCAATATGTGCCCTATTTCTGGAATCATATTTATCATTGATATTTCCTGCATGGCATTAGTTATCGATTTACATTAATACTGAAATTAATGAGAGGTTACTTTTTAGCGGTTAATCGGTACAGACTTATTTGTTTTTATCTAGGTAAGTTAGATGTGAAGTCTTTACCCATTCCACGATTGGCTTGCAGGGTAACTGAGTTTTAACGGAAGGAATGTGATCTGTCTCGGTATTAAAATCGTCATTTGTGGCTTTGGTTCTTTTTGAAAAATCAAAGCTGTTTTTAGGTTTTTTTAGATGTAAAAAAACAGATTTAAAATCTAAAAAATCACTAATAAAATTTTATCAAATTTATGATTTATATGTATTTTTTGATTTTTTAGCTCTATTGATTTCTGAATCAAAATTTAATGTGCTCTAGCGCAGATTTTTTTGCTTCTTCTCTCATTCATTATGCCGTCACTGGTCAATTGTTTATGTCGTTCAGTGAACAGTTAGGTTCAGTGGAAAATATAAAACTAATGATAAATTAGGAGTGAATGATGAAGCGATGGAAAACCAAAACAGCCTTAGGCGTGCTGTTTTGTTTAGGTTCTGCCGTAAGCGCTACCACAATCGCATCCGATGCTAAATCGGATGGTAAAGTGGTCCCTGGTGTGGGTAATAAACAACAAACTCACTATACTCAAGATATCTTGGCTAACCCCAATTTAAATGAAAATTTAATGGAGAAATCCCGTGGTGTTAAAACACTGCAGGATTATATTGTTCAAGAGCAAGAATTGTTTGATTTTCTATTTGAAAATCACCCAGTTTTTAAATATGACGCAGAAGGTCGTTTAAAAGGCACTTATAAAGTCAGTGACCGTGGTGAAGAATATTTACACGGTGGTGACAGTGTTGCTTACAGTAAACACAGTAAAGAAGTGAACTCAACCGATGGCACCGCTGTACGTTATAGCTCTTATAATGATGGTCAGCGTCCAAAAGCACTGCAATACCGTTTAGGGGCAAAATCGATTTTAGATTTCCCTAACAAGTTTGTGGGCCCAGAAAAATGCGGTGAGTGTCATGGCCCGCAATACGAAAAATGGAGACGTTCACGTCACTCTAAGACGATTCGCTTCCCTGGCGAACATCCAGAAGTCGATAACGACCTGAAAAAAACCATGTATACCACCAAAGATACCACGATTCTGCCATCGGGTATTACGCCAGACGCTATCTACGCGACTGTGGGTACGCCACGTACTAAATATGGTTTTATCGACGCCTACCTAGTGCGCGGTACTTACCATGTGAAAGACGGTCTGTTGAAAGATGGCACTGGTACTATGGTCGCTGGTGGTAACCAATTCTCCCGCGGTTGGGCTGAGTGGTTAACTCCTGAAATGGCTGCAAAAATTAACAAAGCTATTCCAAGTTTCCCCGTCAAAATGGAAGATTTTGGTACCAGCGGTTCACACCAATGGGGCATGAGCTCATACGGTGCTAAGTATGAGAAGGAATTCCTATTCCAACCTGCTAGCTCCTATTGCGAAATGTGCCATAGCTTCAAGTTTGACTTCCAAACGAAAGATGAATTCTTCGCTGCTTTAGGTAACCCGAAAGAGCTGCAAAAACACACGATTTCTAAAGGGATTACCTGTGAAGAGTGTCATGGCGCAGGCGGCCACTTAGACGGCGGTATTGGTGGCGGTATGCCATCTAACTGTGAACGTTGTCACCAACGCTTCAACTTTGTTGAAGAGCTAGCTGAAACGCCACAGGGTAAAGAGAAGCTGGAATATGCCTTCAACGTGAAGATGAAATCTTCTTGCCCATCTTGCGGTACTGAAGGTTCACAAATGTTTGCCTCTGCTCACTATGACAAAGGTATGCGTTGTTCAACCTGTCACGATCCTCACGAAGTGACAGATGGTGATTGGAAGTCAGGCATTACTAAACCAAAAATCATCAAAGAGTGTACTGAGTGTCATACGGCTCAAGCCGAGATTGCTAAGAACACTAACACCCACAGCAACCAAACTTGTCAAAGCTGTCACATGCCAAACATGGGAAGCTGTGAAAACTTCACTGCGATCCAATTCCCAGATATGGCGGGCTTCGACAACGTGCGTAAGTCACACATGTGGAAGATTGATGTCGATCCACTGCGTAAGACCCTTAACCCACCAGAAGGTAAGTCTCGCGATGCGACGACCAAAGGTTGGACTGTGGCGAAAGATGAAAACGGCTACAACTACCTCGACTTGATGTGGACCTGTGCCCGTACTTCGGCTTCAGACCACGATGTAGTGGAAAACAAAGGTTGTCACAGCCAGTTCCAATCTGAACTTGAAGTGGGTCTGCACTTTGAAGACCAGATGGAAATCTACGGTGAAGTTCAAAAGTGGCAAAAACCAGTTAAAGAAACTTTTGCCCAAGTAGAACAAGCCCTTGCCCGTATCGACAAGCTGTTAGAAGTCACCAAGCTGTCGGTAGAAGACAAGACTCAAGTGCTGATGTTGACCGACAAAGCCCAAGATGTTGTTCGCCTGATCAAGGCTGACGGCTCATGGGGTGCGCACGGCCCAACTTACTCACTGAAACGTCTCGATGCAGCCTTAACCTATGTCACTCAAGCCCAAGCCATTATCGATGGTAAAGGTCTGAGCGCACAGAAAATCTAGTTCGACTCGAGTCTAACTTGTCCCCGGCACATCCGTGCCGGGGAATATACGAGGCCAAATAATGAATAACGTGATCCGACAAAGCCTGATAGGCGGCTTAATGGCACTGAGCTTGGGTGGCATCAGCCTTCCAGCCATTGCAGGGGGCGGTTCTGATATTTCTGAAGCACCCTATAACGAAATTCAGTTGAATCCTATTTCCATGCGGGAAGCAGAGACCTTAGTCGGTAAGCAAGGGGTTTATTTTTTCGACGTAAACACGCTGGAAATCTGGGCGGAAGGTTTTATCCCCGGGGCGGTTTTTTTCAATGTTCAAAATTGGAGAGAGTTACTTCCAAAGAATAAAGATGCGGTGATGGTGTTTTATTGCGCTAACCGCCTTTGTACCGCCAGCAACATGGCTGCACGGGAAACCATGAAGCTAGGTTACACCGGTGTACGCCATATGGCCGATGGCATTTTCGGTTGGCGCATGTCTGGAAGAACAACAGAAAAACCCTAGTAATCAAATAAATATATTAATCGGTTATGGGCAATGTCCATACGTTTTCGGCTAACGCACCAAGCCCCAGGGCTAAATTGTAGAGAACATAAAATGAAAACATCTATGCCAACGTCTTTTATCCCAAAAACCATCACAGTGGCGACCTGCGCTGCACTGTTTGTGTCTATGGCGAGCTTTGCCGCCCCAAGCCTTAAAACCGATGCAGATAAAGCGTCTTACAGTATCGGTGCCTCTGTCGGTAACTACATTTCTGGCCAGGTTTATAACCAAGTGGAACTGGGCGCAGAAGTGAATGTGGACTTAGTGGTTCAAGGTTTTGTGGACGCGCTGAAAAAACAACAGCAATTAACCGATGAAGAAGTGGTGACGTATCTCAATCAACGCGCCGAAGAATTAAATCAAGTGAGAAAAGCCAACGCTGAAAAATTAGCTGCTGAAAATACCAAGGCGGGTGAAGCCTTTCTTGCTGAAAACAAAAAGAAAGCTGGCGTGATTGTGACTGAATCTGGCCTGCAATATGAAGTGTTAACCCAAGGTACCGGTAACAAACCTAATCCTGAGGACGTGGTCACCGTTGAATACGTTGGCAAGCTTATCGATGGTACTGAATTTGAAAACACCGTTGGCCGCAAAGACCCTACGCGTTTTGCCTTAATGACGGTAATCCCTGGTTGGGAAGAAGGCTTAAAACTGATGCCTATGGGCTCTAAATACCGCTTTGTTATCCCAGCAAACTTAGCCTATGGCAATGAATTTGTGGGTGAAATTCCACCGCAATCTACCTTGATCTTTGAAATCGAACTGAAAAATATCGAAAAGCCAAGTGAGAAAAAAGAAGCCCGCATGATGGGCATGATGCCTGCTCACTAAGAGCAAACATCGGGGACTGAGCGTTCGGTTTTGTTCGCTCAGTCATAAGCTTGGAGCGGCAAGCAAAGAGGTTAGGTATGGCAAGTTTAGGGTTCACCATCGCACTCCTATTAAGCGGATTTGTTGCTTGGATATTTTGGCAACACGCACGCTTAAATCAACAGCAAACCGTTGCGGGGCTGCCTTTAGTCTCCTCTGGGTTGCCAGTGCTGTGCAGTGGTGTATTGCTTGCTATGACGCTCGCTATCTACAGCCAAACGGGGCGTTACCAGGATTGGGATAAGGGCATAGTCAATGAACATATTGACTACTTAGTGGCAGCCGATATCACCAAAGCCGTTCGCCTGGTGGACGATCAACCACAAAACCCGCTGGCATTGATGTCACTTGCCCAGGCCTATAGCGCGGGTGGTTTATATAGCGATGCGGTGCAGACCTTGGACAAGTTGCTTGCGTTGGTGGGAGAGGATGCCGAGGTGCTCGGTGCTAAAGCGAATGCACTCTATTACCGCGATGGTCGCCAAATGACGCCGCAAACCCAAGCGCTGATTGCACAGATCTTGGCATTTGCGCCCTTTGAGCCGCAGACCCGCATGTTACAGGCCACCGATGCGTATCTTCATGGGCGTTACCAAGAGGCGATAGACCATTGGCAGGCACTACTGTCACAGCCAACGGCAGAGATTAATCGTGAGGCCATTTTAAACGCCATTGGCAAGGCCCAAAGCAAATTGAATGAAAGTGGATATTAATCAAGTCGCTAGCCATTTTCAGGCATGTAGGAACGATAACGATATAAATAAAAACGTCGGTATAAAACCGATAGATGGAGGATGTTGTGAGTGAAAATATAGAGAGACGGAGGTTCCTTAAAAGCGCTGGCATGTGCTCTTTGATGTTAACACCTTTAGCGGGTTGTTCGGTCAAAGAAGATGCTGACAGCGCCCATAAGTCCCATTACGTCATGGTGTTTGACCAAAATAAATGTGTCGGTTGTGGTGATTGTAAAACCGCCTGTAACCAAGCAAACAACTTACCCGCGGGTGTTTCTCGGGTGATCCTTGAGCAGCAAAGTGGTCGTGTTGAAGGCCAAGCCTGCCCTCATTGCGGCAAGATGAGTTGCGACTGTGAGCGTAAGTTTGTGCGGGTTTCCTGCCAGCAGTGTAAAAACGCCCCCTGTGTCACTGTTTGTCCAACGGGCGCGGCGCACCGCGACGCGAAAACGGGCATCGTGACTATGGATGCGAGCAAATGTGCGGGTTGTAAGTACTGTATTGGTGCTTGCCCTTACAACGCTCGTTACATCAACAAAGAGACGGATGTGGCGGATAACTGTGACTTCTGTTTGCATAGCAAGCTGTCTAAGGGCGAGCTACCCGCCTGCGTGCAGAGCTGTAAGTACGACGCGCTGATCTTTGGTGATGCCAATGATCCTCAGTCCTATGTGAGTAAGTTATTGGCGGTAAAAGACTCAGTGCGGATTAAGCCGCAGTTTGGTACTGAGCCGAGCTTACGTTACATACCAATCGTCAAACTGGGAGTGTAAATATGGATACCAGTATGGAATTTACCCTCGGCTTATCCCAAGGCGTTGCTTGGCCTTGGCCGATTGCAGTGTATTTATTTTTCGCGGGGATTTCGGGCGGGGCGTTAACCATTGCGCTGGCGCTGCGTTTTTACCTAGGCCAGGTTGAAAATACCGCCTTCTTAAAAGCCGCGACCTTGCTGTCCTTTGTGACCATAAGCTTAGGGATGTTATGTCTGGTACTCGACTTGACTAACCCCTTATTCTTCTGGCGAATTTTGGTGTTTTATAACTTAAATTCTGTGATGTCGATTGGTGTTATTGCGCTGTCGGTATATATCCCGTTAGTGGCAGTGGTAGCACTTTTAGCCCTCGAAAAAGAGCTGATGGCCATCCCACAATTGAAGTTTTTAGCGCCGATTATTGCCAAGTTAAAAGGCTTTAGACGCCCAATGGAAGCGCTCGTTTTAATACTGGCGTTATCAGTGTGTGCTTACACAGGCTTCTTGATTTCTGCGCTGATCCGCTTCCCGCTGATCAACACCTCGGTACTCCCTGCGCTGTTTATTGCCTCGGGTCTATCCGCGGGTGGCGCTTCAGCCAAAATGCTGGCGGTGTGGTTATTTAAAGAGCCCCTGCACAGCGGCGAAATGAAGATCCTGCACGGCGCTGAGTGGCCCATTATGTTTGCCGAAGCCATGTTTATTTTCATGATCGCGACAGCACTATTAACGGGTAATGCCGGTGGTCAATTTGCTTTTGCCGCCTTCCATGAAGGTGTGTGGGCAAGCGTATTCTGGATTGGTGTTGTGGGTATCGGCTTTGCCGCGCCACTGCTACTGAACTTTGCGACGGGTAAACATTTTAGCCATTCGGCCAAAGCGTTTTATATGTCGGGAATGTGTGCGGTAGTGGGGATGATGTGTCTACGACTCTTTATCCTGTTAGCGGGCCAAAACTACGCGATTTAACGATGTACTAAGGCCTCGGCCTTTGATGAACCATTTTTTTATCAACCCTCGTCGCAAGAGGTCTGTCCCTGCAAGGTGCCTTGGCGAGGCGTTGATATTTTTCAAAGGATTAACAGTATGAAAAAGTTCTTTGGGTTGTTACTACTCGCTCCTTTGTTATTAGGCTGCAATAAGAGCGAAGCGACCGATCACCAACACAAAGCCGAGATGATCCACGAGCATGATCGTTGCCACCTATGCGGTATGGTGATCACTAAATACCCTGGACCAAAGGGGCAAGTACACCTTAAGGCCGAGAAGATGGTGCCTAAGTTTTGCTCTAGCCGCGATATGTTTAACTTTGCCTTACAGCCTGAAAATAAAAGACAAATTGCTTACATGATGGTGCATGACGCCGCGACAACCGATTGGGAACAGCCTGACGATGGCGCCTTTATCGATGCCGCCAGCGCATTTTATGTTTACGGCACCAGTAAAAAAGCCGTGATGGGGCCAGCCGTCGCACCTTTTAGTACTAAAGCCGCCGCCGAAGCCTTTGCAAAGGAATACGGTGGACGCGTATTAACCTTTGAAGATATCACTCTCGAATTACTCGCTGGCGATAAGTAGGCGATTGATCATGCTGCGTTTATTGCTCCTCTGTTGGCTCTGCACCTTATCCTTTATCGGTGTGACGCAGGAGTTAAGGGTTAAAGATACTGCCTCTTTAACCCAAGCATTGGCGCAGGCGCAGGACGGTGACACACTCGTACTTGATACCGCAGTGTATGAAGGTAATTTCAGTGTCACCCGCTCCATTCATATTAAGGCCGAAGCGGGCGCGACCCTCGATGCCCTACGCCAAGGCAGCGCCCTCACCATTACTGCACCCAAAGTGATTGTCGAAGGACTCAATATCCGCCATTGGGGGCGGGATCTTTACTATCACGATGCAGGCATTTTATTGCTGCCTGGGGCTGACGAGGTGCTAATCAAGGGCAATCGTTTCGTCGGTGATGGCTTTGGGATTTATGGCGAACAACTCGCATCGCCCCGCATTCTTGAAAATAGCATCAGTGGCAATGGCGCCATCTATGTCTTGGACAGGGGCGATGGGATTTTCCTTAAGCATGTGACCGCGCCCGATGTGCAACAAAATCATGTTATCTTTGTCCGCGATGGGGTATATCTCGAGTCGGTGACGGACAGCAAAATTCACCATAATCAATTCGCTAAGCTTCAATACGGCATCCACTACATGTATACCCGAGGTGATGAAGCCTCAAACAATCAAGCGATTAGCGTCGACGGCGGCTACGCATTGATGAATTCACAACAAATCTACCTGCACCATAATCGCGTCAGCCAAGCGCGGGACTTTGGCATTCTGCTCAATATCACCAACGACTCTCATATTCAGGCGAATATCGCTACAGACGTGAAGCATCCCCAAGGTTCGGTAGAACTCGGTAACGAAGGCAAGGGCATTTTTATCTACGCCGCGCAGAATAATCGCATTCAAGATAATGAATTTAGTCACAGTGATACTGGGATCAGCATGGCGATGGGCGGTGAAGCAAACCGCCTTTGGCATAATCGTATTTTGGCCAATCAGACCCAAGTTAAGTACGTCGGCGAGGCGCAGCTGGAGTGGAGTTATCAGGGGCAGGGCAATTACTGGTCTGAATACCGCGGCTGGGATGCTAATGGCGACGGAGTGGGGGATGTTACCCACAGACCTAACGACAATTTAGACAAGCTATTTTGGCTCTATCCCGAGGCGAAACTACTGATGGAAAGCCCGGTGGTATTGCTGCTGCGTTGGGTAGAGCGGCAGTTTCAGCCAACGAGTGTCAGCGGTGTGAGTGATAGTTTCCCCTTAATGCGACTGACCACAGAGGGAGATGGAATATGAGCCATTTTACCAACAACGCTATTAATCCACAGGCACTGACATTAATGACAAAGCAAACTGCTGCCCAAGGGCAAGTGGCTGTTAAGGCCGTGGGATTGAGTAAGCGGTATGCTGAGTTTGAAGCGGTAAAAGATCTTAATTTTGAGGTGTGTACAGGCCAAACCTTAGCGCTGCTAGGCCATAATGGTGCTGGTAAATCTACGCTGATCAAAATGATTTTAGGCTTGGTATCCCCAAGCGCGGGCCAGTTATTTGTGCAGGGGCAAGAGGTACAAGCCAAGCGGGTCAATGCGAGTTTATCTTTAGGCTATTTGCCTGAAAATGTAAGCTTTTATGACAATATGACGGCGCATGAACTCTTAAGCTACTTTGCCAAGCTTAAGGGCGTTGCACCTGTGCGAGTCAACCTTTTACTGGAAGAGTTTGGCCTGATGGCGGCTAAGGATAAACGGCTGCGCACCTTTTCCAAGGGGATGCGCCAACGTTTAGGCTTAGCCCAAGCGGTGCTTGCTGATCCTAAAGTGTTGCTGCTGGACGAACCGACAGTCGGGCTCGACCCTCTGGCATCGGCCTTTTTGTATCAAAAAATGGCGCAACTTAAGGCCCAAGGCTGTGCGATTATTATCAGTACCCACGAGTTAGGTTTAGTGCAAGATCAAATGGATAGCGCGCTGATTTTAGGCCAAGGCCAGATGCTTGCCTCAGGGAATTTGCTCAGTCTTAGGGCTGCAACCTCGCTACCCAGCCTGATTGAATTGCATCACTTTACGCCGCTGCAATATCAGCAGTTGCTAAGCCAAGCGTTGTTCGCCTCACTGTCAGAACCCTCAGCCTCAGACCGAGTGTGCTTAAGGGTGCCTGATGCGCTAAAAGCCAAGGTGATACAGCAATTACACTCCCTGAAGATCCATGAGTTTTCTATTGTGCCGCCGAGTTTACAGGATATTTTTCATTGTTATATGGCGAATCTTCACCCCCAGAGCGCGTCCAGTTGCAACACCTTTGCTGGTACAGAAAACCTTAATTCGGAGTTAGTGGCATGAGCCAAATCTGTCAGTTAGAAAAGCAGCAAGGCTTGTCGAGTTTTCGTCCTCCTATGGCGCTGACATTGATTCAAGCCGTTGCGGTAAAAGAATTTAAAGACAATCTGCGTAACCGTTGGTTATGGCTTATGGCGGGTATGTTATTGATTCTTTCGCTGTGTGTGAGTTTTATGGGCAGCGCAGTATCGGGCAGTTTAGTGGTATTTGAGAGCGCGCAAATTTTTTCTGGTTTAGTCACGCTCGCGGTGTTTATTTTACCTTTGGGTGCCATTTTACTGAGCTACGATAGCTTTGTTGGTGAGCGGGAATCGGGCACCTTGCTGTTGTTGCTGACTTACCCCTTGGCTCGTTGGCATTTGGTTTGTGGCAAATTACTCGGCCACGCCTATGTGATGGCCACTGCCTGTTTATTGGGATTTGGCTTAACGGCCTTGTTGCTGCTTGTCCTTGGAGCCGAACACGCACGGCTGGCCTTAGTGATTGGCTTTATTCATCTGATGGGTAGCGGAATTTTATTGTCCTTAGTGTTTGTACTCTTAGGTTACTGCGTGAGCCTGTGTGTGCGGGAAAAAGCCAAAGCTTTAGGTGTATTACTGCTGCTTTGGTTTGTGTTGGTGTTGGTCTACGATTTGGTACTATTAACAGCCCTCGTCAGTATGGCTGAAGTACTGAATCGTCAACTATTTAACCTATTGATTTTAATCAATCCTACCGATCTTTTCCGGGCTTTAAACTTACTCGCAAACCCTGCCGATACCTTATCGGCAAAGAGTACTCTCGCCCTAATTTCCCAAACGGGTATGGGCTTGCCCTTAATGTATGGTGTATTTGTGGGCTGGTTGACTGTTTTGCTACTGGTTTGTTGCGTTATTTTTAATCGCCAAGAAGTTTAGATACCCCTGCATTAGTTTAAATTTACGCTTAAAAAACAATAGGTAAACTGAGTGTAGAGTCACAGTATTTTATGTTGTTAAAAGGTAAAATAAGCCATCTTGATTTGGTAGCCACAAGTCACGGTTGCTCTCGGGTGAAACTGAGTTTCACTGTGTTTGCCCGTTGTTAGCGCAATCATAGTCTATTGTTTTGGCTTAGTTTTGGGCGCTTAACATGCATAAAATTACTTCATACCTCATGCTAGATGAACAGGCCAAGCTGCTGGTTGACCATGTTCATGGAACCGAGATCGGCCTGACTTTTTCAGAAGCCGCCGTACTCGTGTTGCTGCTGTCATCGCCGAATGCCATTTTTACCAAGGAAGAATTGCTGCAAGTAGGCTGGCCAGATCGCGTGGTCGCACCAACCTCTTTGACCCAATGCATCAGCACATTACGTAAAAAATTAGAGCCTTATACCGAGGTACAGCTCAAAACTGTGGCGCGCCGCGGTTATCAATTACATGTCTCAGAACAGTCCCATGTAAAAATGTTGGCGATTAACGATGCCGATGCTATCCGCGATGCGATTGTGGGTGTCTCTGCTTGGACTAAGGTTGCTGGTATCGTCATGCTGGGGATGATCCTCACCTTGATCTGGTACTGGAGCGATCACCATGCTGTGGTGAAGCATGTCGCGAAATGGAATGCCGATAAATATATCAGCCTGAATATTGGTGGCACCTTAGGTACGGCGCAGGTGTTGTATATCGATGATGAAGAGCATTTACACCCCTCGTGGTGGCAAAAACATTTAGCCCCAGAAGGCAATCATATCGATGGCTTACCTTATTTCAGTGCCTTTGCGTCAACGGATGGTAAAAACTATTCGATGGCAATATGCCCTGCGTTAGATGCCAAGGATTGTACTGGCAAAGGCATCATCAATATCACTTCGATTGATGCTAAACCCGCTGGCCTGAGTATGGCGGAATTTATTCCACTTAGTAAAAAGATGGAAGAGCGGATCCGCTATAACCGCGTAGTCTTACCTGTTGATGATAAAGGGGTTGGGGAGCTACTGGAGCATAACTACCATGCGGATATTTATTTTCCGGTGGCGGGTGAGTTATTGGTTCGCACGGATCTCAGCATGTCGCTGGTGTACGAGGGGCAAAGTCGAGGCAAGTTTTACTCCACCTCATGCATTACCGATCAGGACTGTTTAACCACACCGATTAAGTACACCATTCGGGGCGATTTTGAGCAATATCAAACCCAGATAGGTGATCTCAATGTGGATGTTTTTCATGTCAAAGTATCACAAAAAGAGCTGACCAAACCCGATGAGGTGAGTCACTCGGCCATGCAATTTTACCGCGCGATTCGTAAGCACGATATTCGCGATGAAGATCTGTTCTATTATCGGGTTTATCAAAATAAGGACACTGCCGTTTGGATAGTCCCGCAAATGGGGCAACTGCTGGCGTGGACTCAGTACACTCAAGTTAAGCTCTAACTGCTCATGTTACTCAAACAGCCGATAGTCATCGGCTGTTTTGTTTTGGGCTCGCCGCTCAAAAGCGTGTATTAAAGACTTTGCATTAACTTTCTATCATAAAGTGTGAGTTTCTTTTACATCCCACCATATCGCCAGTTACACTGCCAGACCATGCTAGCAAGCATCTAGATTAGCCAAAATACCAAAAATACAAGAATAACAACGGAAGGAGTCTCTTATGTCGGACCGCCTGATCCCCGCCTTATTACTGTCAACAACAGTACTGACGGGATTAACTGCCTGTGGTGATAACACCAATCAAACCGTCGCCAGCGACAATGCTGCAAAAGTACAAACCAGTGCTGTGCCCGACGCCAGCGAACCCGCTATGCCGATTGGCATTAACCTCGCGGCCATGTCGCCCAAGGTGAAACCCGGTGATGACTTTTATACCTACGCCAATGGCGAATGGATGAAAACCACAGAGATCCCCGCCGATCGCTCAAGCACGGGCGCCTTTTTAGTGGCTTTCCAAGAGACGGAAAAGCATAAGACCAGCCTGATCGCCGACTTAGTCAAGGCCGAACACGCCGCTGGCAGCGATGATGCGCGCATTGCCGATTTCTACAAGGCGTACACTAACACTGCGGCAATCGATGCGGCGGGCATAAAGCCAATGGAAGCCGATTTAGCCCGTTATCAAGCCATTGCGGACAAAAAAGACCTGTCGGCGGCGCTCGGGGCCAATCTGCGCGCCGATGTGGACCCGCTCAATGCCACCGACTTTTTCACCGAAAACCTCTTCGGTATTTTCGTCACCCAAGGTCTGGCGACTCCGGGTGAAGTATTACCTTATTTTCTCCAAGGCGGTTTAGGTTTACCCGAGCGCGAATACTATCTGTCGGACGATCCTAAAATGGTCGAGATCCGCACCGCTTACCGCGCTTATATCGAAACCCTGCTGACCGATGCGGGTATTAGCGATGCTGCTAGCCGTGCAGATCGTATTTTTGCTCTCGAACACAAGATCGCTAGTGCCCACGCCAGCCGTGAAGACAGTGAAGATTTCACTAAGGCATCGGGTGTGTGGAGCCGCGCCGACTTTGACGCTAAAGCCCCGGGTATAGACTGGGCCGCCTTTTTAGATGCCGCCCAGCTTGGCAAGCAAGACAGATTTGCCGCTTACCATGCCAGTGCCATTACTGGCCTGTCGGCGTTGGTGGCCTCTGAGCCGTTGGATGCGTGGAAAGACTGGCTGGTGTTCCACCATATCAACAGCCACGCCGATGTATTGCCATCTGCTATCGATAACGCTTCTTTTGCCTTTAATGGCACTAAGCTGTCAGGCACACCCGAGCAGCGCAGCCGTGATAAACGCGCATTGAGCGCCTTGGATCAATACCTTGGAGATGCCGTGGGCCGCGCCTACGCCGAGCATTATTTCCCGGCCTCGGCCAAGGCCGAAGTCAGCACTATGGTGGATAACATCGTCAGTGCCTTTGGTAAGCGGGTCGAAAAACTCGAATGGATGGACCCTTCAACCAAGAAGGAAGCCTTAGCTAAGGTCGCGACCATCGCCGTTGGCGTGGGTTACCCTGATAAATGGCGTAATTATGATGCTTATGCCGTATCGCCAACCAATGCCTACGCCAATGCCATCAATGGTGAAAAGGTGGAATATGCCCATCAACTCGCCAAAATCGGCAAACCAATGGACAAGGGCGAGTGGTGGATGACGCCGCAAGTGGTTAACGCAGTTAACCTGCCGGTGCAGAATGCGCTTAACTTCCCTGCGGGGATTTTACAGCCGCCATTCTTCGATGCTAAGGCCGATACCGCCTACAACTATGGTGCGATTGGTGCTGTGATTGGCCATGAAATCAGCCATAGCTTCGATAACAATGGTGCGGCGTTCGACTCGACGGGCGCGATGCGTAACTGGTGGACGCCAGCGGACTTTGCTCAGTTTGCCAAACAAGGTGAGGCACTGGCTAAGCAGTTTGATGCCTATGCGCCATTCCCAGATTTGCATGTAAACGGCAAGCTGACCTTAGGTGAAAACATTGCCGACGTGGCGGGCTTAGCGGCCGCACTCGATGCTTACCATGCTTCACTTAATGGCAAACCCGCGCCGGTTATCGATGGCTTTACCGGCGACCAACGCTTCTTTATCGGCTTCGCCCAGACTTGGGCAACCAAGATGCGTGACGAAGCCCTGCGTGCCCGCGTGGCGACCGATGGTCATGCCCCTGGCATGTACCGCGCGCTGACCGTGCGTAACTTAGACGCTTGGTACACCGCATTCGATGTGAAGCCCGGCGATAAGTTGTACTTAGTGCCAGAGGATCGTGTGAAGATCTGGTAAGTTCATCGTCTTAAACAGCATCAACTAAGGGGAACATATTGTTCCCCTTATACTTTGCGCTATTCAGCTATTAGAATATTTAGCGGTTCGCCGAAGTCCTGTAAGATGATGCTTGAGTATTTACATTGTGATTAAGGGATGAGGCATGAGTGTAGAAAACCGCTATTTTTACGAGCCGAGTAAGGGACATGGGTTATCGCACGATCCCTTAAATGCCATTATAGCCCCCAGGCCCATAGGTTGGATCTCCTCCCGCAATGCACAGGGGCAGCGTAATCTCGCGCCCTATAGTTTTTTTAATTGTTTCAACTACAAACCACCGATCATTGGCTTCGCTAGTACGGGCTGGAAAGACAGTGTTGCTAATATCGTCGAGACAGGGGAGTTTGTGTGGAACCTCACTACCCGCAGCCTTGCCGAGAAAATGAATCAAACTTCCGCCATGTTACCCCGTGGGGAGGACGAGTTTGCCTTTGCCGGACTCACCCCAAAGGCTGGCACTATCGTTCAAGCCGAGCTGGTGGCCGAAAGCCCAGTGAATTTTGAGTGTAAGCTTTCTCAATGTATTCAATTAACTGCCGCCAATGGCGACAAGATTGATACTTGGCTAGTCTTAGGTGAAGTGGTTGCCGTACATATCGCCAAGCATTTACTCGATAGTGAAGGGGTGTATCAAACCGCCCTCGCCGAACCCGTACTGCGCGCCGGCGGCCCATCCGCCTACTATGGGATTTCGGAAGAATTAAGGTTTGATTTGCATAGACCTAAGGTGTAAGGGTTGCTCTGGTGCCGCAGGGCTGTGGGTGTTCAAACTTCATTTGAGTTTTAGGCATTAGTTTAACTGTTAACTTTTTAAATCAAAATCTAAGTCAAAGTCGTGGGGCTTCACCCCACACCCGACCAAGGAGGACTGCTCGTCCTATCCTCCTTGGATGCTCCAAGACGCCCCTAGCGAAGTTACATGCATTGATTAGTGGCTTCGTGCTTATTCGAAAATCGCTAACGCTTCCGATGGGTCCGCTTTACATCCCTGTAAAGCACTCCAGTTCGGCAGTCCCTGCCTCTCGCTCATAAGCTCGAAAATCACTGATTTTCATTCGCCCCTTCCCCGAAAGCTACGCAGACTTCCTGTCTGCGTTACGCGATTTTCTTCAACGCCCTTCAGCAACTTCGCAGGGGAAGGTGAACTTCTGTAACCTTGGTGTATTGTTCATCTCCAAAGAGTTATGCCAGTCCTATCTTTTTTCTGTTAGATCCTCTCGACCCATCCAATCAAGAGGGGATGCCAACTCGACAAAGTCTTTATATTCATCCATACCGATATCTTCGAACTGATTTCTAATATAGAGAAAATTAGCCCACAGAATAGCTGACGTTTGGAATAGATTATCATCGTATTTAGAACTACGACTTTTCTCAATAAGGGCCCTACAAGATTTCTGTAACGGAGTGTCTTCTCTTTCTGTATGTCGGGACGTATCGTTTATAAAAAAAACAGAAAGATGTCTAGTTGTTGAGCCAAAGTGAGAAGAGAAAATTTCTTTCAGGTATTCAAGTAAATTAAAACTATATGAGCCTGAGTGATAAGGTATATTCATCGACTGACGATGTGAACCATATGTAAACAGATTATCCGCATATTGCTGTGGGTCGAAGTTCATTTCAATAAGGCGGTTATGAGAACTTGTTGGTATGTAACTTTCTATCCACTCAGCTAAATAGATAGTTTTAGTACCATCACCTTTCTGGATAACTTTTTCAAACTTGCCATTTACGATTTCTTCAAAAAGTTTATTGTCCTTTTCTTTAATACAAAGCAAAGTCGTCAACATCAATATATCGAGCTTGGAACCTCTGGGCATGTTTGATATGGTCGCCAGTATTCTATCTGTGATTTGAATTGCTGTGCGCGGAGAGGCATTAAAGGCCTCAAGAACAATTGATATATTTTTAAGTGTTATTTTAGCATCAATATTAGGAGGGAATATTTCAATGTTGACTCTCTTTAAATAATCCTCTGAAAGCTTGTTGGCATCGCTGTGTACGTCTAAAAAATTTTCTAAATTAGGTGACTTGAGGCTATAACGACTATTGAAAAAGCGGCCTAGGTAAATTTTGGCGTCAAAACCCTCGCCGTATACCGCTTTAACGGCATGCTGAAGCTGCTCTGTGTCTGTTGCAACGACAAATACAACCCCTTCAATATCAAAAATATGTTTAATGGTTTCTAGCATTTCAACAGCATAGCTAGGCCTGCAACGGTCTAGTTCATCAATAAAAATGAAAGCGGGATAGCTATTTTGTTTATGGCCTACAACAGCTCCAACCCATTCAGATACACTTTTTTTAAGGCTATCAATCGCTTTGGATTTTGCATCATGTTCATCAATTAGATACTTAACCGCTTCTGAAGCGGCAAAGCTCATATCAATTGGGTTACTATTCGTATCTAATAGATCTTGGCCATTTTCCCCCTTGATGTGACCAATATTTTCATTATCGTCATCTGCATTCATAATTTCGACAGGATCTATGCCGACATATCGCTTAAATAATCCTCGACCAATACCAGGGGCCGCTGCCTTTAATAAGCCGATCAACTTACGAGGAGCTTTGAATTCTGGAGAATCTTTATCTTTTCCTGCTTGCTTTCTTAATTGGTCAATAATGGATGAAATGACTGTCATCAAAGGGTCATCTGAGTAGTCCTTTTTCCATGCATCTACATATACGACAGGATAATGCTCTTTTAGGTCTTCGGACCAGCGTTTGAGAAAGTAGGTTTTGCCTGCACCCCACTCAGCATTGAGATTAAGCACATAATTCCGTTTTTTGTCACCATCAGTTCTCTGGTCATCATAACCTTGAGAGGCTAGCAGTTTAGTTAGAAAAGTAGCGTACTTTTCTCTTCCTAGCTTATCTTCTGGAAAGAATTCATCATCAATAATTTTTCCTTGAGTCCAATCCAAGATAACTTGCTTAACCATTTAATTATCCGAGTGTTATTATTTAATAAGTTCGGAGTTTATGACTATTTATAACAGGCTGCAAAATATATTTTTGGGTAGTTGATTGATACTCTTTGATATTAAATTTCGCGCATATATTAAAATGGTTTCGTTCAAAGAAATATCGGACTTGCACAACTCTTTTGAGATTGAGGGCCAATGCCGAGATCACAGAAGTTCACCTTCCCCTCGGGATGCCGCAGGTACTGGTCCTGCTGCATTTAAAACAACCCTACTGCGAAAAACGGTATATCTGCAATCTTCTTTAGTGAAATGTTGTGTTGGGTATTATTTCATATGAAAGATGTTGTGTTAGCGCTATGGCACATACCTAGTTTACAGATAAATGCTTCCACGACTTTCTAATCGCTAAAATCTAGGTTATTACTATTCTATCAGTAAGATAAAGTGCTGAACCCGTTTGATAAAGTGAGTTCTGTTGTCACTGTTTGAGTCGTCGATACGGGCTGCCTTGTCGTGTCCACTGTGGAAGGCTGTTGGTTGGAATACTACCTAGGAGAAGGCCCGCTTATCGCGGTGTTCATCCTAAAAACAAATTATTAATCAGTGCAGGAGCAAATATGAAAAAAGTGGTAATGATTGCCATGGCGACGGTCTTACTGGGGATGGGTGGATGCTCGGTAAAGGAAAGGGCGATGAGTGGGTTTCAAGTTGTGCCCTTTGATGCGTTCAAAACGAGTGAAACTAATCCCAATCAGCGTATTTATAAGGAGCAGGGTGTAGATCTGCGCCAGTACAATCAAGTGTTGCTCGATCCATTACAGTTTATTCGTCAAGAGAATGGCCAGTGGTATCTATTAACGGCTAATGAGCAGAATGAGATTGGCCGTTATTATCATACGAAGTTTAAAAATGAATTGACGAAAAATGGAGTCAAGATTGCGACTGAGTCGGGCCCAGGCGTGATTAGAGTTCAGGCTGCGGTGACAAATTTCGATTTAACTCGACCAGAGCTTAAATTACGCGATCTATTACCCGCGAAGATTGCCATTGATGTGACAAAAGAGGCAATAGGTATGGAGCCTTACTTGCTCAAGGTTGGCAGCATGTCGCAATTGCTCGACTCACAAAGCGGTAAGTTATTAGTGCGAGTTTTAGATGCTCGCGAGAGTGAAGACACTACCCAAAAAGATACCCCAATTAGTGCAAGCGAGCTGGAAAAGATGATTGACCAGTGGGCTGCGAGTCGCGCTAAACAGTTAGCTGATAATTTGGGAAAATAAGCGTACAAGTCTATTCCTAGCCATCAGTGATACTTGTCGTTGTTGATCAATTAATATAAACCCCAGTAAAAACTGGGGTTTATATTTTATCGATAGGATAATACTCGAGCCGTGACAACAAAAAAAGCATGCAGTGGATAACCTGCCTTTAGTGATGCTCACAGATATTGAGCGTTAGGTTGCTGGGTAAGGCGAGCCAGCGTATTGCGGAGCATAAAACGTCCTTGTTTAATGCTTGTGCAAGACACTTCGGAGATTAGCAAGTAGCAGTATGAAGGTGTGTTTATGCCTCTTCCTCTATTTTAGGGCGCTGGGCACTGCAACATTGATCCTGTAAAAAATGTACGAGTCCTTGTAATAATTGATAATCGGGTACGCAGTACAATACTCTTCCTTCACGTCGCTGCGAGATAATCCCCGCTGATACTAAGGCGCTAATATGATGCGAGAGTGTAGAACCCGGGATCTGCAACTCTTCTTGTAGTTGCCCCACGGCAACGCCTTCGTAGCCACCCTTAACCAATATCCTGAACAGGGCAAGACGAGTAGGATGTCCGAGTTCTTTCAATACTTTAGCTGCATTTTCAATATTCATATTGATACTGTTGTTTTCGTTCATGCCATCAATTTATTCGATAATACCAGAATTATCTATCTTTAAGCGGCTTCAAAAAGCACTGCCATCCCCAATGAGTATGAACTTTATCTGTTGTTGATACTGTGTTCACACTATATTTCTGCATTTATGGAAATTTAGTGTTGAAAATTGTCGTTATCATAACTATTATTCTAGAAAATTCGAAATGTTTTAAGGGTAGAAATGAATCCACAGCTCATCACTATGCTAAAAGAAACGGTAAATATGTTTGCGTTTCTTGCGCTTGAGTTAACCTTGTTATTCCTTGTGATTAGCTATCTCGTTGGTATGCTTCAAGAGTTTGTTACCCCTCAAAAAGTGCAATCCATTTTGAGTTCGCGTAATGGCAAAGGATATTTGATTGCTGCTTTACTTGGATCTATTACGCCATTTTGCTCTTGCTCAACGATCCCATTCTTAAAAGGTTTACTCAGGGCTCGTGCTGGCTTTGGTCCTATGATGGTGTTTCTATTTGCTAGCCCATTACTAAACCCTATCATTGTGGGATTATTCGTGGTCACTTTCGGAGTGAAAGTCGCGGTATTTTACTTTGTCATGGCAATGGGAGTATCGGTCATTGCGGGCTATACCCTTGAAAAACTAGGATTCGAACGATATGTGCGTAAAGAGGCTTATGGTCAAGAAAATGTAGAGCACTCAAGTTGCTGCGATACAAAAGCAGCACCAGCCTTATCTTCATGCGTTGAAACCACTAAATTAGCGCCGATTGTATCCCTGTGTAGTGATGTAAAGTCTTCACCTAAGATGTTCCTTTATGCTGATGTTAAGCCTACTTCAGCACTATCTTCCTGCTGTGAAACCAAACCTGCACCGTTAGCATCTTCCTGCTGCGAAACCAAGCCTGCACCGTTAGCATCTTCCTGCTGTGGGACAACATCGGCGTCGGTTACTCCTGGTGCTGATATCCCGACTGTACCGCCTAAACTCGATATTGTGAGTCGTTCATTGCGGGTTTGGCGCACCACGTGGAAGGACTTTAAGCATGTATTACCCTATCTTTTTGTCGGGGTGTTACTCGGCTCATTTATCTATGGCTTTATTCCCACTGAATTTATCGTGAACTATGCCGGCGAGGCCACTTGGTATGCCATTCCTGTTGCTGCGGTTATTGGCATTCCCCTTTATATTCGTGCCGAAGCCGTCATCCCTCTCACTGCGGCATTAGTTCAAAAAGGTATGGCAATGGGCTCTGTGATGGCATTTATCATCGGCAGTGCTGGCGCGAGTATCACTGAAGTGATTTTGTTAAAAGCAATCTTTAAAAATCAAATGATTGCTGCCTTTCTCGGCGTTATTTTAGGTATGGCTATCGCATCAGGATTTCTTTATGGTTTAGTCTTTTAAATTAAGCCTTCTATCCACAGTAAACCTAATACGCTTTTGATGTGTCTTTAAGTGGTGCGAATGGAGAGGCTTGGGGAGTAACCAAGTCGTTAGATATGGGCGTTGTTCGACAAGGACTCTCGTTCGTGAGTCGGTTAAAAAAGCGATCAAACCTAAAAGCAAAACCCCAGTTTTCACTGGGGTTTATTGTTTGAGCCTAGGTTGGCAAAGGTTATCCTGCCAAGCTAATCAATGCGTTATTTGATAAACGCGAAGGCATCGCCGTAGAGATGGGCTTCTTCAACACCCATTTCGCGGAAGATTTCGCGGGCGGCACCGACCATATCGAAACGACCTGCGATATAGATGTCATAGCCATTGAGGCTAATAAAATCCTGTTTGATTTGCGCGAGCAGATTGGCGGTTTTGCCTTGCCAGTTTGCTGGGGCCTCTTCAATAACGGGCACAAAATGCAACCAAGGGTGAGCGTCGTGCCATGCGCGGGCGATGCTTTCGTAGTACATCGCATCTTGGGTGCGGCAACCCCAATACAAGGTTGTTTCGACCTGTTGGCCGAGGGCGATTTGTTGCTCGACAATACTCTTGATGTAAGAGAAGCCTGTGCCACCGGCGATCAATAAACGTGGGCGCAGGCTGTCGTGGCGTAGGTGAGCGTCGCCACCTGGCGCTTCGATGTCGATATGCGTGTTATTACGCAATCTTTCAACTACTTGCATTGGATAACTTTCGCTGACGGCCGCACCAATATGAAGCTCAATCACTTCGGCATTAGGGGCGGACGCGATAGAGAAGGGACGTTTATCTTTTTCACCCATCACAACACACAGGTATTGTCCCGCTTGAAACTCCAAGGGGGTATCAGGCTTTAACCACACCTGATATACGGCGTCGTTAAAGGGGGTTACTTTCTCTATCTTACAACGTATGGTTTTCATCAAACTTCCTTTGCACCTTTTTATCTAGTTAGAGGTGTCACATTAAGGCCATTCGCGGCCAATTCTCTTGGCTTAAGTGGGTACGTCGTGCTTAAGCTGAATTATAGGGTTGGGCTGTCGTCTATGCCTAACTCATCCCAGATTGAGTCGATCTTTTGCTTAACCTTAGGGTCCATCACAATCGGCGTACCCCATTCGCGGGTGGTTTCGCCTTCCCACTTATTGGTGGCATCGAGACCCATTTTGGAGCCGAGGCCCGCTACGGGAGAGGCAAAGTCGAGGTAATCGATAGGGGTATTATCGATCATCACGGTGTCGCGTTTCGGGTCCATACGGGTGGTAATGGCCCAAATCACATCGTTCCAGTCGCGGCAATTCACATCGTCATCGACCACCACAATAAATTTGGTATACATAAACTGGCGCAGGAAGGACCACGCGCCCATCATCACCCGTTTCGCATGGCCGGGGTATTGTTTGCGAATCGAGATCACCGCCATCCGGTAAGAACAACCTTCAGGAGGCAGATAAAAATCAATAATTTCAGGATATTGCTTACGCAAAATCGGCACAAACACTTCGTTGAGTGCCACGCCTAACATGGCGGGTTCATCCGGTGGACGGCCAGTGTAGGTGCTGTGGTAAATCGGATCTTTACGGTGAGTAATATGGGTCACAGTAAAGACGGGGAATTTATCCGTCTCGTTGTAGTAACCCGTGTGGTCGCCGTAGGGGCCTTCTTCGGCCATTTCGTCAGGATCGATATAGCCTTCAAGGATAATCTCGCTGCTGGCGGGCACTTCTAAATCGCAGCTTAAGGCTTTGCAGACTTCGGTGCGTTCACCGCGCAACAATCCCGCAAAGGCGTATTCGCTCATCGCATCAGGTACTGGGGTTACCGCGCCTAAAATAGTCACTGGATCTGAGCCTAAGGCTACAACTACAGGGTAACGCTCACCGGGGAATTGCTCTTTAAAATCAGCAAAATCAAGCGCGCCACCACGGTGGGATAGCCAGCGCATAATGAGTTTATTCTTACCTAGCAATTGTTGGCGATAGATCCCAAGGTTTTGGCGATTCTTACGCGGGCCTTTAGTAATGGTTAAGCCCCAAGTGACCAGTGGCGCGACATCGCCCGGCCAACAATGCTGAATCGGTAACTGGGTTAAATCGACTTCATCGCCAGTTTTTACCACTTGCTGACAGGCGGGATTACGCACCGTCTTGGGCGGCATATTCAAGGCTTGCTTGAACATAGGGATTTTTGAAATCGCGTCTTTAAAGCCGCGTGGTGGCTCAGGTTCTTTTAAAAACGCTAATAGCTCACCGACTTCGCGCAGCGCTAACGGGTCGTCTTTACCCAGCGCCATGGCGACACGTTTTGGAGTACCAAAGAGGTTAGCCAGCACTGGCATGGAATGATTGGTTGGATTTTCGAACAGAAGTGCAGGGCCTTTGGCACGCAGAACGCGATCGGCGATCTCTGTCATTTCTAAATGAGGATCAACGGGGTAGCTAATGCGTTTGAGTTCGCCATTGGCTTCCAGATGATCGATAAAGCTGCGTAAATCCTTAAAACTCATGTGGAAATAGCCTCTGCAGTGGAAATCCGTGTGGCGCGCACTATAGCATTTTTCTGTTTTAGGGTTAACCTATTCAGTGATCTTCCAGCTTTGGAAGCGTAAAATACTTGTCCTAGGTCGGTGTTTATTTGACCAACGCCCGGTATATCGAGGTTTATATGAGATTCTATTCATTCCTTGCTAAAGATAAATGCCTTAAACATCAATCGGTTTGCTTAAGTAAGCACGCGGAGCCTTGGCATAAAACAGGCTTGGCTTTGTCTTTACTCGGCGCCTTGTTGATCGGTGGTCTTGCCGCGCCAGATTGGGCGATTGCGGGGGATCGAGGCACAAATGATCGCTATAGCGAGAGTTATGGGCGCCAAGATAATCACTATAAAAAGCATCATAAACATAGTGATAGCCATCGTTACTATCGCCCATATTACCGTCCCTATTATCCTTGGGGATTGGGTTTAGGAGTTGGCTTAGCGACGGGCTGGAACCTTGGCTATGGCTGGAATGATGGGATATGGAATGACGACTGGCGTTGGAATCGCGAGCGTTACTGGCATTCGCCTTATTCGGGCATCGGTTTGTCGATCCCGACGGGCTATGATGATACGCCAGTGGCCATTTCTGCGCCTGTGCGTGTTACCACCAGCATGCAATATTCGCCGAGCGAAGGTCGGATGGTGTCGAATATGCCAACCAATAGCGCAACTGTAATGTCGGCGGCCTCGACGGCGAGAGCTTCAACAGTCTCAGCGGAGCCAACTGCCGCAGTTCCCCGGGCGCGGGCGGCGCGCAGTGTATCTAGCCTGCCGAGCAATGCCAGAATAGTGCAGCAAGATGGCCGTACCTTATATGAATGGCAAGGCACGCTTTATGCCTTTGATTGGAATAGCCAAACCTATCAAGAACAGTTAGTTAAGTAATCCTTTTTTATCAACGCTTCTATAACTGGAGCCCCGAGTGGGCTCCTGTTTTTTTCTTAGCCAGTTGTCGTTTTACAGAATCGCGGAGAAATCGTTTGCAAGCAGTTCAACCCAACTCTCAACCCCCAGCCCAAAGCAGCGCGCTTTGGGTGTTGTTAGCCTTGGCATTAGGCACTTTTGCCCTAGGCACCACAGAATTTGCCGCCATGACCTTAGTGCCTTATATCGCCAGCGATTTAAGTGTCGATGTCGCCCATGTGAGTTATGCCATCAGTGCCTATGCCCTTGGGGTGGTGGTGGG
>NZ_AKZL01000018.1:0-64157 GCF_000282755.1 Shewanella sp. POL2 | reverse complement strand
GTATTTGTCAGGCTTTTTGTTGGGTTTGTTGTTTAGCTGCATATGCTTGGATAAGACTGCTTGCTTAAATTTGATTAAATTTCGCCCTTGTTATCGGTATTTAAAATAATAAATCGAGCCACTTTAGGCTTTAGTGAGCGTACAGGTATTGATTGAATGACGTGTGAATAGCGAAGATAGCTAGCAGAAAATATCTAACCACTCTTACTTTGAGATATCTTCAAATTTATTTAATCAAGATCGATAAACAATATTAACTTGCCTGGCGTTTCTGCATCGCTTTTAACGCACATTTACATAGACGCCCCTTTAATGCAGGACATCCTCCACAGGGAGACTTTTTATAAGGACGAAGTGCAAAGCTTCGCTCTGTCGGTAAGGGGGAAATACGTTTGATGGCTGCAAAGGATAAAAATTGTGCATCATTTGCGGCATTAAAATGCGCTTTGGCTAATTTTAATTGCTGCTTACGGGCTGCTTTATCAAGATCTTGAATGTGTTGTTTGGTAATATACTCAGCCAATAATTGATTTAAGTGCTTGCGTTGTGCTTTTTTACTTTTGGCCGCAGTCGTCTGTTTTATTGGTTCCGCTGAGAAAGATGATTTTGCAGCATAGTTAACTGATGCCGCATAGGATAATGTTGCCTGTTGCTTTTGCAGTTTCTTGGCTTGTTTCTTACACCATTTTTCTAGCTTTCTACCAATATTTTGCGTTTTCATACAGCCTAAGTACGTGACAGATAATACATGACTATTCTAAATGAAAACTATTATCAGTCAACTCTTGGGTCAATAAAAATAAGTACTCAAACTGAGTCTATTGAGTGCGCGATATAAGGGGATTGATTGGCATCAATACAGGTCAGCAGTAAGCGCAGATCAAATTCAAATTGGTGGTAATCTGGTTCCATATAAGTACACAGATTATAAAAAGCTTTATTGTGATCCTTCTCTTTTAGGTGGGCGAGTTCGTGCACCACTACCATTCGTAACAAAGGTTCAGGTACACGTTTTAAGCGAGAAGATATACGAATTTCATTCTTCGCTTTGATTTTGTTACCTTGCACTCTAGATACGTAGGAATGTAAGCCAAGTGCATGATGACTCATGCTAATTTTGTCATCAAAGATCACTTTCGATAGGGGAGAGGATTGGCGTAAAAACTGATTTTTTATCCCTTGGGTATAGTCGTAGAGGGCTTTATCGCTGCGGATATGATGAATGTGCGGATGACGGCGAAGCAATACTTCCCCAAGCTTGCCACTTTGTAAAAGCTGTTCAACTTGGCGTTGGATATCTAGGCTATAACCACTGACATATTTTAGGTTTTGCATGATGCTTGCGACATGTAAGAGGCTTGGCGCTAAGTGATAGCGCCAAGCAAGAGCACTTAAGCTTTACCAAAAATATGGCGATTTTGCTGAGCGTAGGCAGCCTCAAAGGCGGGTTGTTGGAAGCGTTTCAGATCTAAGCTATCAAAGTCTACCTGAGGTGGATTGCGCTTATTTTGTTCCTTGATCGCCACTGGAGATAGCAAGGTTACAGGCAGCTCGCCTAATTGAATTGCGGCTTCGAGTTTGAAGCTAGTAGCAGAACCTGCCAGTTTGCCTTTTTGCTCACGCTCAATAATGACAATTTCATCGATCTTGTAATCTTCCATCAACTTATGGAAAGCAAAATGAAACTCACGAATTGCCTCCGTCGATGCCGACTGTGCAATGCTAAAAGACACTTTACGGCAGCTGGGTACGTTGAAGGTTTCACCTTCGTAACTGAGCAGACTGATGATGGCTTCGCCACCTTTTAATTCAACACCACAAATTCGCATGTTACACCTTTAACTATTTCAAATTACTTATGTATCGCCGGAAGAATCGCTCCAGCGAGTCACTCATTTTGAGCGCTCAAGTTTCACGGACTTGAGCTATCTTCTGCGTTATTTTTAGATCTCGTCGTCATTATCTTGTAGCAGTTGTGCCACAGGTTTTTTGCGCATTGGCGCATCACCGACATCAACACCCGTGATAAAGCGTTTATCACGGGATGGCGCTGCTTTAACAAGGTGCGACTTAGGTTTAGATTTGGCTTTGGTGTTTGCCTTTACTACACCTTTAGTCGCGACGGACTTTGGCTTTTCTTTTAGACCACTAAATTTAGCTTCGAGCCCTTTAATTACACTGATTTCGAAGGTTTTTCTTAAAAAAAGTTGTACTTTTTTAAAGTTATCCCAATCCTTAGGACCAACTAAGGAGATTGCGTCACCTTTGGCGCCCGCGCGGCCAGTGCGGCCAATGCGATGAACATATTCTTCGGCAAATTTGGGCATATCGAAGTTAATGACTAAGGATACATTCAGTAAGTCTAAACCACGGGATGCCACATCTGTGGTCACCAATATTTGCTGCTGACCACGGGCAAATTGGTCCATGATCTGGTTACGTGCCGTTTGTTTTAACTCGCCACTTAAGGCGGCGGTTGCAAAACCTTGAGCCGAGAGCTTAGCGGCTAACCGCTCTGTATCGGCACGGGTGGCGGTAAAAATAATCACTTGCTTGTGCGATTCATCCGTCAGTAAACGACTGAGTAGGGCTTCTTTATGATCTAAATGATCACACAGATAAATTCGCTGCGAAATATCCTGATGTTCACTGTGGGCCGTGCCTATTGCCACATGTAATGGATTTTTAAGTAATGCCGCCGCAATCTCATTGATTTCACTATGATCTAAGGTTGCTGAAAACATTAAGGTCTGACGACGTTTATGATCGGCCGCCTCGTTGATAGCTTTTAACTGTGGCGCAAAGCCTAAATCCAACATACGGTCGGCTTCGTCCAAAACTAACAACTCTAATCCATTGAGGAATAAGTTTTTTTGTTCTAAGTGATCAGCGATTCGCCCTGGTGTTGCAACAATAAAATGCGGCTCTTTTGCCAGCGCTTTAGCCTGATCGTTAAAGTTTTCACCGCCCAATACACTAATCGCTTTATATTGGGTATTGGCCACCAATAAGCGTAACTGACTGTACACCTGATGGGCTAATTCGCGGGTCGGTAATAAAATTAATACTCTAGGGTCGCGCTTACTGAGGGCGCGGGTGGAGATAACCCTTTGCAATGCGGGCAGCAAAAATGCCAAGGTCTTACCTGACCCAGTCTTTGATGATGCCATTAAATCTTTACCTGCCAATGCGATAGGTAATGCTTGTTCCTGGATGGCGGTTGGGGTTGCAATCCCCATATGCTTTAAGCTTTGTAACAGACGCTGGTCCAGAGAAAAATCAGTAAACTGCAAAGGTATATCCCCTAAATCTGAGTGAGGGCAGATTATAGCGCTAAATCACTATGGTCAGCTATCTTGATTGGGCATAATCTTGCGTAATCATCTAAATAGCCACTTATTTGCTTGGCTTGTGTCACGCTCGATATTTGCCCCGAGTGCTATGTTTAGCCAAATTGGCTATGAACTTACAGGATATCAAGCGACGATGTGGTTACTCTCTGCCCAAGGGGATAAGGCCGAGCGTAAACCATATAAATGTATCTAATGACTGGCTAGCGTAACGGTTTATGTTGTCTAATGATTGACAACACTTTGGCTGGAATTTAGCTTTTTCACGTCATAGCGCTTCTTTAAATCATCGATTTATTAAGGGAATTTATTATGAGTAAGGGGACAACTCCGACGATCGGTATTGCCTTAGGCAGTGGTGCAGCCAAAGGTTGGGCGCATATTGGCGTACTCAATGGGCTTGCCGCCATGGGAATTAAACCCGATAAGGTCGCTGGATGCTCAATCGGCGCCCTTGTTGGCGCTGCTTATGCCCATAATCATTTAGCGGAACTTGAAGAGTGGGTGCGCAGCTTCTCTAGTTGGGATGTGTTGGGACTGATGGATATTCGTTGGCGTAAAGGTGGGCTAATTGGCGGCGAAAAAGTATTCGATGTGCTGCAATCGCGGATTGGTGATATCAATATCGAGGATTTAGAGCGTCCCTTTGCGGCCATTGCTACGGATCTGTATTCAGGTCAGGAAATCTGGTTTCGCCATGGTGATTTACGCCAAGCCGTACGGGCCTCTTGCTCTATGCCTGGGATATTAGCGCCTGTCCGTCAAGGTGAGCGTTGGTTGGTGGATGGTGCAGTTGTTAATCCTGTCCCCGTTTCGGTGAGCCGTGCTATGGGGGTAGATATTGTCATTGCCGTTGATTTACAAGGTTTTCATACCGGTCGATTACAAGTTTTACCCGTTAATATGACCAGCCATCGGGCATCTAAAGATGAAACCCAAATGCCCGCGCGCCAAGAAACGGGTTTTATGGATTTATTCGCCCGCGGGCGAGAATATGTCGGTAGCTTAACCGATAAGTTTTCCCTAGGGACTAAATCTAATCCCGGTATGATTGCGGTGATGTCCCAGTCGATGAGTATTTTAGAGCAGCGGCATAAACGGGCGCGTTTAATGGGTGACCCTCCCGATATCTGTGTTGTACCCGAAGTCGCGAATATCGGCACCATGGAGTTCCACCGAGCAGCTGAAGCCATTGCAGCAGGTGAAGCTGCCGTGGCAAAAGTGGCACATTTAATTGAAGCTGCGATCTGGAAAGGCTAAAAATGTCAGGATGAATTTATCTGTTAATTACGATATGACACTACTTACTGCTTGATTGGCTTAGTTTTTGCTTTAAAACCATTAATCAGTATTAGACGCCGAATTATTGACGATGAATTCTCTTTTAAATGCCCTTAATCTAAATCGTAGCAGTGCCGCTGAAGCTTATGGCCTGAATAGCAAAAAGACGGAGACAGGTAAAACTGAATCGAGTACGGAGTCAAACTCCTCAGCCAAAGAACCCCCTAAGGTTGATACTAAACCGAGTGACGAGATAGCGCTGTCACCACGGGCACTGCGAGCACAAAAAATTCAGGCCATGTCGAAAGATTTTTTTGCTGATGGCAAATTTAGCGTGGCTGAGATACCCGCTTTAGTCTCGCGGTTACAAAAAGACGGTATTCTTTCCGATGCACAGGTGGAACGGCTCTCGCAAAACGGCATTAGTTTGCCAAGCCAAAGTACCAATAAGCAGTCTTTGCAGGATTTTATCGATGATGAGCTAAAGTCTTTGGCTGAAAAATCGCCTAATAGCCCGATGATCAACACGTTAGTAGATGCTAAAAATGTGTTAAAAAACATGGATGATGCCCAGTCGCCAGTGCTGGCACAAAAGGCGACTAAAGTGTTTGGTCAATTAACGGATTATTTGAATAGCAACCCCACCATGAGCGATAGTCAAAAACAGTTATGGCAGGGACTTAAATCAACGATGCAGGTGGCTTCATCCATGGGGATGCAGCAATCGGCGTTGGGACAATTGAGCAGTTATCTTGCCTTAGCTAAGCGCTAGTCTTATTTACAATATTCTTTCAAAAACAATAGACTTTGGCTTCTGGGTCAAAGTCTTTTGTCATTATTAGCGCCATTTCCTGTGTCTACTATCTTGCTTTAGCATCAAGGTCAAGGCCTAAAACTGAGATCATTGGGTTTGGCAGCAGTTCTTATTTGTTCTTTTTATCCATCCGATAAATCATGATCTGGATCATGGAATTTTAGGTGTCGATGCCGCTTAATTGCCTACATATTGTGTTGATAGATTATTTAATCACTATATATAGTGTTAATTTTAATCGGGATGGAGAGGAATTAAACAATGCCAGTCGTGATCAAGCGGGATGGTTGCCGCACACCTTTTGATGAAACAAGGATAAGAGATGCAGTGGTCGCTGCTGCAAACTCGGTTGGGATAGAGGACGCAGATTATGCCGCGACGGTAGCCGCTTGTGTGAGAGAACGAGTGGCGAATATGGCAGAAGTTGAAATCCACCATCTACAGGATGCGGTTGAAAACCTATTGATGGAAGGCCCTCATAAATCATTGGCACGGGTCTACATTGAATATCGTCACGACAGAGACATTTGCCGCGATGCTACCAGTAAGCTCAATCTTGAAATCCGTGGTTTAGTCGAGCAGAGCAATGCCGCACTGTTAAATGAAAACGCCAATAAAGACTCTAAAGTGATCCCAACTCAACGGGATCTGCTGGCGGGCATCGTGGCTAAACATTATGCCAAGAGCCATATTCTGCCTAAGGATGTGGTGGCTGCGCACGAAATCGGTGAGATCCACTATCACGATCTTGATTACTCGCCCTTTTTCCCGATGTTTAACTGTATGTTGATTGATTTGGCGGGCATGTTGACCCATGGCTTTAAGATGGGCAACGCCGAAATTGAGACCCCAAAATCGATCTCTACCGCTACGGCCGTGACGGCGCAAATTATTGCCCAAGTGGCAAGCCATATCTATGGCGGCACCACGATTAATCGTATTGATGAAGTGTTAGCGCCTTTTGTGGCCAAGAGTTATGACAAACATTATCAAGTGGCACTGAACTGGCAGATTAAAGATGCTAAAGCCTATGCCACTGCTCAGACTGAAAAAGAATGCCACGATGCTTTCCAATCCCTTGAATATGAGGTGAATACCTTACATACCGCTAATGGACAAACCCCGTTTGTGACCTTTGGTTTCGGTCTAGGTACTTCGTGGGAGTCGCGTTTAATTCAACAATCGATGCTGAAAGTACGCATGGCGGGGTTAGGTAAAAATCGTAAAACAGCGGTGTTCCCTAAATTGGTGTTTGCCATCCGTGATGGTATTAACCACAAAGTCGGCGATTGCAATTACGATGTAAAACAAATGGCCCTTAAATGCGCCAGTATGCGCATGTATCCAGATATTTTGAACTATGAGCAAGTGGAAAAAGTGACGGGGTCGTTTAAAACCCCTATGGGTTGCCGCAGCTTTTTAGGTTCCTATAAAGAAAATGGTGAACTCGTCCATGAAGGGCGCAATAACCTTGGCGTTGTTAGCTTAAACTTGCCACGTGTTGCGCTAGAAGCGAATGGCGATGAGGCTGAGTTCTACCGTATTCTGGATGAGCGGCTATTACTTGCCCGCCGCGCATTAGATACGCGTATCGAACGGTTAAACGGAGTGAAAGCCAGAGTTGCGCCGATTTTGTATATGGAAGGTGCCTGTGGCGTGCGCTTGCGTGCCGATGATGATATCGCCCAAATCTTTAAAAATGGTCGGGCATCGATTTCATTAGGTTATATCGGTTTACATGAAACCATTAATGCGCTCTATGGCACTGAAACCCATGTGTTTGATGATGCTAAGCTTCGTGAAAAAGCGGTGGCGATTGTTGCGCACCTTAAAGCGGCTACCGACGCATGGAAGGCCGAAACGGGTTATGGATTCAGCCTTTATAGCACCCCAAGTGAGAGTCTCTGCAGTCGTTTTTGTAAGCTCGATGCGCGCCAGTTTGGTGTGGTTGCGGGTGTAACCGATAAGGGCTATTACACCAATAGCTTCCATTTAGATGTGGAAAAGCACGTGAATCCTTACGATAAAATCGATTTTGAGCAGCCATATCCCGCCATCGCCAATGGTGGTTTTATTTGCTACGGCGAATATCCTAATATGCAGCACAATATCGAAGCGCTCGAAAATGTCTGGGATTACAGCTATAGCCGTGTACCTTACTACGGTACTAACACGCCGATTGACGAATGTTATGATTGTGGTTTTACCGGCGAATTTAGCTGTACTAGTAAAGGATTTACTTGCCCTAAATGCGGCAACCATGAGCCAAGTCGAGTGTCTGTTACGCGCCGTGTGTGTGGTTACTTAGGCAGTCCCGATGCCAGACCGTTCAACCATGGTAAGCAAGAAGAAGTGAAGCGTAGGATCAAACACTTGTAACATTTTTGCCTTGTTGTGTTTGTTACACTGATATCAGCACAGTCGCTTAGCATGGGACTGTGCTTTGATTTTTAGCCAGTCTGGCGCTCCTTGTATTTCGTATTGGACTTATACAATGAACTATCAGCAATATTATCCCGTTGATGTGGTCAACGGCCCAGGCACTCGGGCCACCTTATTTGTTTCAGGCTGTGAGCACCAATGCCGTGGTTGCTATAATCAAAGTACTTGGGATGTGCGCTCTGGCCATTTATTTGATAAGGCAATGGAAGATAATATCATCGCCGATTTGCAGGATACGCGGATCGTTCGCCGTGGCTTATCACTCTCTGGCGGCGATCCACTTTTACCCGCCAATCTTGAGGGGATTTTGGCGCTTGTTAAGCGCGTGAAAGCTGAATGTCCCGGTAAAGATATTTGGCTGTGGACGGGCTATATATGGAATGAATTGAGCGATAAACAGCGTGCGGTGCTGGAATATGTAGATGTGCTGGTGGATGGCAAATTCGAGCAAAATCTTGCAGATCCGAGCCTTCCATATCGGGGTAGCAGTAATCAGGTGATCCGTTTCTTATAAAAGCGGTAACGAGGATCGCTAACTTGCTGTTATAATCCCACACCTTGACACAGTGACCCAGACAAACAGGCCAAAGATTAGGTAAATATCGACTGGGATTCGCTAAAGTAATTTAAGGTAACATAATGAATTTAAAGCAAGAACTGCAGCAGCTAAACGATAAGTTAGATAAGTTTCGTCGTAAACTGGCGGCGGCAGAGCAACGTGGCGATGTTGTCATCGTGGCGCAGTTTAAACGCGAGATTGAGGCTGTTACTAAGCAAATCAATAGCGTAAAAATGCAGCAGTCGCGTTTATTACAAAAGCAAGGGGTGGATATTCAGCACTTGCCATTTCACCGCGCCCTCACCAAAGCCGAGCAAGCCGATATGGGTCAACTGAAAAAGTCAGTAAAAGGCTTAGTTGTTGTGCACCCAATGACTGCTTTAGGGCGCGAAATGGGCTTGACTGAAGTAACAGGTTTTGCACCAGCAAAATTTTAAGCTACATTGCTAAGTTATTCAATAAGTTGCAAAATAGAACACTTATCTATTTTGCAGCGCCTTGGCTCGACATATTACCCATTGAGCTGAATGAGTCACCCAGTTAATAGCTTAGTTTTGTAGTTGATTAAATTACTAAAGTATTTCGTGATTGCTGAAAACACTTTAGAATAGGTGCGCCGTAGGCTAAGTACCTAATCATTGTTTTGTTTATGGATGTTCCTTCCGTCTCATGGAATGAGAGTTGTCGTTAAGGTTAAGTCATGTCGATAAAATATGTCGCGACGTCAAAATTACCCACTCCCTGGGGCGTTTTTGCCATGCACGGTTTTGAAGATACCGAAACCGGTAAAGAGCATGTTGCCCTCACATTTGGCACCCTAAGTAGCGATGCTCCTGTTTTAGGCCGTATTCACTCTGAGTGTCTCACGGGCGATGCCTTATTCAGCTTACGCTGTGACTGTGGATTCCAGCTGCAAACCGCGATGCAAAACATTGCCGAGACCGGCAGTGGGTTTATCTTATATTTGCGTCAGGAAGGTCGTGGTATTGGTCTGCTAAATAAGATCCGCGCCTATGAGTTGCAGGATAAAGGCGCCAATACGGTTGAGGCGAATGAACAGTTAGGTTTCCCTGCGGACATGCGTAAATACGATATGATCCAGCCTATGCTTGAGCAGATTGGCGTAAAGCATGTACGCTTAATGACCAATAATCCTCGCAAAGTCAAAGCGATGAAAGAAATCGGCATCGAAGTGGTTGAGCGCGTACCCTTACAAGTCGGTAAAAATCGCTATAATGAGGCTTACTTAAAGACTAAGTCCACTGAGCTTGGGCATATGATGTCTGAGTATCATTTTACGGATGAACAGTAGTTCTTAGTGCAATAAATTTACCGATTAGGCTGCAAATTAGGATCTGTTTGCGTAAATTGAATATCATTTTTAGTCGGTTTATCGTCAACCTCAGCTCCATTTCGGCGCTATCAATGGGAATTGTTTTCCCGCTGTTGGCGTCGACAGAGCCTGTTTCAAACTTCAGTCACCCGCAAGATATTGCAGCATTTGCCCCCCAATCTTCCCAAGCGTTTTCGAAGATTAGCCCTGAAACGCCGATTGATGGGAAAAATAATCCTAACTCTGTTTATGCCTTTGGCAGCTACCTTGGCACAGGGGTATATCGAGCTGCTGAGCAAAATGCCACCGTCGTTAGTATTCCGTTAAACTTTGATTTTTTGAAGGATGATAGTAGTCAGACTTGGCTGCGTTTACCCTTATCTTTCGGTTTTTTTGACTACTTAGCCAAAGACATCACCGACGGCGAATTGCCATCGTCAGTTGGCACCATGACGATAACGCCCGGCATCGAGCACCATTGGCAGGCAACGGCAAATACGCGGATGGAAGCCTATTTGGATGTGGGCTTTGGGACAAATTTTGAGACCGATGCGAATGTGGCGATTTTAGCCTCAGGTGTAAGTACCTTGTATGATTTTAGTCTTGCGGGTGAAGACAGCGTCTGGGTATCGAGGTTAAAGTTTGCGGGCTATAGTGAGCGGGTAGGAAAATTAACCGACCAATTTGCGGTATTGCAAACCGGGGTAGATATTGGCCTTTCGCCGCGCTGGCAATGGCTGAATATCCAGATGCAACCTAGATTATTTGCGGTCGGTTATTGGTACTTCAACGAGCTGGATTTTAGCCAAGATACTGAAGATGAAACCATTGTCTCTGGAAGCTATGAGTTTGGTGCCACACTGGCATTTTCTAAGCCTTTGGGCGGCGATCTCCTCGGCATAGATAGAATTGGCATCAGTTATCGAACCGGCGACGGGTTAAATATTTGGCGTTTATTGTTTAGTTTCCCAATCTAGTTTACAGCTACCAAGATTGAAAATGATTCTGTACTCAGCTTAGCCTGCGGCTTTTTGTGCATCGCGCATTTTCTGGTCCATTAACACGGCAATTTGGTTACCGAGTTGCATAATTTGTTCCTGCAATAGCTTACGTTGCTGAGCCGCGGCCTTCGAATCATCTCCTTCCAGTTTCGTGAGCATCTCCTGCAAAGCTTTGATTTGCTCTTTCAGACGCTTAATTTGTTCATCAATGATAGATTTGGGTTCTTCATTCTCAGCACTTTCCGTCTGTTGCCGTTTTTCCGCGGTTTGACCTCTGAGAGAAGCGCCTACTTCGGTAGCGAGAGCTTGTCTTCCGGCATTGGATATATTGACCGTTTCTTGCGTGCTGGTCTCTGCCGACGAATTCTCAGAAGCTGAGCTAGCTGTTGGCGTAGTGGTGATATAAGCGCTGGAAACAGATTTGAAGGCGCTGCTATTTGCGGTCGTATTTAATCCATTAATGTTCACGATAGGCTCCATAAGTACCTGAAGGTTATTTATCGAATTATCGGCCTTGAGATAAAAAACTTAAGTGCTAAGCATCCTATTTGATACAAAAGGCGTATCTAGGATAGGTTAGGGGATTAATGGTTAAGGTCGTTCACTTTTTGACTGATAAGGATATGAAAGATATGGCTCGTAAACTACAAATAACATGCGCTGCATTTTTGGCTTTGAGTGGAATAAGTGTGCCTGCGATGGCTAAAAATATTTTAGATAAACTGACCGTTGCAGAAGGCTTTAACCTGAGCTTATTTGCAGATAATGTTGACAATGCGCGCGCAATTGCCGTATCCGAAAAGGGCATTGTCTATGCGGGCTCGATGAAGGCCGGGAATGTTTATGCCCTTATCGACAGTAACCAGGACGGTGTTGCCGATGAGAAAATTCTGGTTGCCTCTGGACTAAAGCTACCATCAGGTGTGGTGATCAAAGATGGCGACCTCTATGTCTCCGAAGTGGAGCGCATCATTCGCTTCAAGGATATTGATAACCACTTAAACTCACCAACATTTGAGGTGGTCTTTGATGGGTTTCCAACTGAAACCCACCATGGCTGGAAAGTACTAGGGGTTTCACCGACAGGCGAGTTAATCATTCCTGTAGGCGTGCCTTGTAATGTGTGCGAGGAGAATGAACGCTATGGACGTATTTTCTCGCTCAATCTCGAGACTAAAAAATTAACCACCATTGCCCAAGGAGTTCGTAATTCGGTCGGATTTGATTTTCAGCCCGGCACTCAAACCCTTTGGTTTAGCGATAATGGCCGCGACATGATGGGCGATGATATTCCTCCCTGCGAAATCAATAAGGTCAGTTACTTGGGTGAACATTTTGGCTTCCCCTATGTGCATGCAGGTACAATTCTTGACCCTGAGTTTGGCCAAGGTAAAGATCCTGCCAAATACACCGCTCCTGCGCTCTCCTTAGGGGCTCACGTGGCGCCACTAGGCATTCATTTTTATCTTGGTAAACAGTTCCCTAGCGATTATCAACAGCAGTTGTTTGTGGCTGAGCATGGTTCGTGGAATCGCACTAAGAAAGCGGGTTATAAAGTGGCCGTGGCGACGATAGAGCAAGGCAAGGTGGTCAAATACACTCCATTTTTAACTGGCTTTATGCAGGGCGAGCAAACCTTTGGTCGCCCAGTGGCCTTTGCTGAATTGGCCGATGGCAGTTTACTCGTGTCGGATGATTATGCAGGGGCAATCTATCGCGTCACTTATCCGCAGACAAAATAGCCAATAGGTGAAGTCTTAAACGCTTATTCTTAGCCGTTGGCTTGATTAGCAGGGGACTCTTGCCAATCATGGTTGCCCACCGAAGGATATTGGATTGGCGCTAATCTAGCTGATAGACAGATTAAAAAATAATGCGCGGGATAATTGAATTAATTATTCCGCGCATTTTTGTCTGTTCCTGTGAATATGCGTTTGAATATTCGAGCGAAATTTAGTCGCGCTTGCCCCAGATATGGCTATTAATCTGGCCATCTGTTGCGGCTATCGATGTAACCGTACTTGCCTGAGCTGGTTTCTGTGCTGGTTTTGCAGGTTTTTTGGCCGATGTTTTCGCTGGTGCATTGGATGTTTTCGCGGCGGGCAACGGCAGTTTATTGGTTTTTAAATATAAATATTCTACTTTTTCCCGTGCCCAATCGGTTTTTCTTAAAAATCGTAGACTCGATTTGATACTCGGATCTTCGGTAAAACAGCGGATCTTGATGCGAGCTCCGAGTTCTTCCCAGCCATAGTGCTCAACGAGTTGTGTGACTATGGTTTCCAGTTTGATGCCGTGTAATGGGTTATTTTCTTGAGTCATTTTGTATAAATTACCGTGAACAATAATCGGATTATACCAGTATTATACCGATTGACTAAAATCATAGATAAAAAAACGGGCACTCATCAGTGCCCGTTTGCTTTGTATATCAATATTGTTGGAAATTAAGCTTCATCGGGTAATTCGCTGTCGCTATCAACTTCACCTTTACCTTTGGTTTTCACAATCAGTAAGCCTGTGATGACTAGCGTTGAAACAGTCCCTGCGATGGTGGATAAGGTCATCGGTAAGCCTGCACCTAAAGTTGCAGAGTTAAGTAGGAAGGTGATAACTACTGTGGTCATAAACATGGCTGGAATGGTGGTGATCCAGTGCAGTTTATTGTGACGCAGTAGGTAAGCTGAGGCCGTCCAGAGCATTAATACAGCTGTCGCTTGGTTAGCCACACCGAAGTAGCGCCAGATCACGCCGAAGTCGACTTGAGTCAGTAAGCCACCAATCACAAACAATGGAATAGCTAACACTAAACGTTTAGGTAAAGCCACCTGCGGCATGTTAAAGAATTCAGCCAAAATCAGACGAGCAGAGCGGAAAGCCGTATCGCCTGAAGTAATTGGCAGAATGATCACACCAAGGATTGCCATAAAGCCACCCACTGCGCCTAACAGACCAGTTGATGCTTCGTATACAACGTTTGCAGGGTTACCCGCCATGCCTGTGCTTAATCCTTCAACACCGTGGAAGTAAGACAGTGCAATCGCACACCAGAGTAGGGCGATGATACCTTCACCGATCATGGCACCAAAGAACACAAAACGACCGTTCTTTTCGTTTTCAACGCAACGTGCCATCAGTGGTGATTGCGTGGCGTGGAAGCCTGAAATCGCACCACAAGCGATGGTGATAAACAGCGCAGGCCATAATGGCATATCTTTAGGGTTTAAATTTTGGAAGAAGTCGCCCGCTTGCACATTGGGCAGTAGCGTATGTTCGCTTGATAACATGATCGCAAAGGCTAAACCAAATGACATGAAGAACAACAGCGCGCCAAAGAAAGGATATAAACGGCCGATAATTTTATCGACAGGTACCACAGTGGCAATCAGGTAGTAAACGAAGATAATCGCAACGAAAATGCTAACATCCCAACCCGTTAGCTTGCCTAACAGGCCTGCTGGCGCAGAGATAAACACCACACCTACGAGCAATAATAGAATGATGGCAAACACATTCATAAAGTGCTTGGCACTTTTGCCTAAATACTTACCAGCAAGGTTTGGTACAGATTGACCACCATTACGGACCGACAACATACCGGAGAAGTAATCGTGCACCGCTCCTCCAAAGATACAGCCGATCACAATCCACAACATCGCTGAAGGACCGTAGAGCGCCCCGAGGATTGGACCGAAGATTGGACCCACACCTGCGATATTCAATAATTGGATTAAGTACACTTTGCCTTTCGACATAGGCACATAGTCCACACCGTCGGTTTGGGTAAAAGCCGGTGTTTGACGTTTTTCGTTGATACCAAATACCTTTTCGACAAAGGTACCGTAGATAAAGTAGCCGCCGATCAATAGACCGACACAGAGTAGGAACCACATCATTTTAGTTATCTCCCCATTTTGAGTTGTGCAGAGTGTAAACAAGTTGTTTACATAAAACAGGGGTAACTGGGTGAGAGGTCGATAATGCTGACTCAGCGGCAATAGAATGGGGCGAGCGGTTGTATGAGGATGTCATTCATAAGTATTAACCGCCTCCAGCGGCTTAGATACGCGCATTAGTGGTTAACAATGGGGCTATTGGAAGCCGAACAATTGCTTAAGACTTTTTAAATAACGGCGAGAAACGGGCACTTTGTCGCCAAGCAGAGTCGTGACTTCGGCGCCAGTATCGAGCAGCTCTATTTCGGCAATGGCTTTGGGTGAAATCAGATATTGGCGATGGCAACGCACTAGCGGTGTTTTTTCTTCCAGCACTTTAAGGGTAAGTTGGGTATGGACTTTGCCCTTGGTACAGGCGACATGAATACCGCTTAAATCACTAAAAACATACTCAACATCTTGAATGGGGATCACTTTTAATTTACTACCGCTGTAACAGGGTAGGTGCTCGAGGCATCGAGGCGCGATCAGATTCACGGCTTGCGGAGTGAGGTCCTTACGAACACGTTTTAGGGTTTGGCTGAGTCGATCGGCATCTATTGGCTTAAGTAAATAATCAAAGGCATGATTATCAAAGGCTTTGACGGCAAATTCATCAAATGCAGTGACAAACACGATTTTAGGTAAGGTGTCGGGATCGAGCATAGCAATCAGTTCCATGCCTGAAATACGTGGCATTTGGATGTCGAGAAAAACTAATTGAGGCTTTTCTTTGGCAATGGTTTGCAATGCTTCTATGGCGTTGCTGCATTGGCCAATAATCTCAATGTCGGCTTCTTGGCCGAGCAAATCCGCAAGTTCCTCGCGGGCAAACAATTCATCATCGACAATCAAACAAGTGATCACGTGCTAGTTTCCGTCTGTTCTATGGGTAAGCGGATGGTCACCTTGGTGTATTCATCCGGTTTGCATTCAACTTGGATGCCATACTGTTCGCCAAACAGATTTTGTATCCGTTTATGAACTAAATTCATCCCCAATCCCTCAGAATCTATTGAGGGTTGATAAAGGCCAGCGTTATCTGTCACCTCAAGGGCTAATATATGGTCATCCATACGTCCAGTGACCTTGATTTGTCCTTGCTCAATCATATGGGAGGTGCCATGTTTTACCGCATTCTCAATGATGGGTTGTAGGGTAAATGCAGGCACTTTACAGTGGTAAAGTGATTCAGGTATAGCAATGTTGACCTGTAATTTATCAATAAATCTCGCTTTCTCAATGGTGAGATAAGACGCTATGTGATCGAGCTCATCCCCGAGAGTGACTAAACCCGTGGTGCGTTTTAAATTGATCCGTAAAAATTGCGACAATTGCTGTAATAGCTGTTTTGACATATCGGGATCGCGCTTAATAATCGCACTGATGGTATTGAGAGCGTTGAATAAAAAGTGTGGATTCACTTGAGCTTGCAGTAATTTTAATTCCGCTTGGGTGAGTAGGTTTTGCTGCTGTTCAAAACGGCCGTAGAGGATCTGGTTCGACAATAGCCGAGCAATCCCTTCCCCTAAGGTGCGGTTAATGTTCAAAAATAGTTTATTTTTTGGCTCGTATAACTTGATGGTGCCAATGACTTCGGTGTCGCTGCGAAGTGGGATCACAAGGCTCGAACCGAGTTTACACTGGCTCGAAATCGAGCAGGAATAGGGCATCTCCACCCCATCGGCGAACATCACCTTGTTTTGGTTTATGGCCTCAAGGGTGATTTTTGAGGAAATCGGTGTTCCAGGGATATGATGGTCGGCACCAATACCGATAAAGGCCAAAAGTTTTTCTCTGTCCGTAATGGCAACAGCACCCACATTGGTTTCTTCAATGACAATTTGCGCGACCTTGCCGCTGCTTTCTTCGTTAAACCCCTTAGAAAGCAGCCCAACACTGCGCTCGGCAATTTTAAGCGCCTTGGTTGAGAAACTAGAGGAGAGCTTGTCAAACATGGTTTTTTGGTCGCGGATCATGCTCATAAACAGCGCTGCGCCAATGGAATTAACCAACAGCATAGGCGGAGCTATCTGCCGCACTAATTCCCATGCGGCATCAAACGGGCGTGCAATCAGCAAAATAATGCTCATTTGCATCATTTCGGCGTAAAAGGTCACCAAACAGACTAAGAGAGGATTGTAGATAAGTTCACTTTTACCCGCGCGGCGTAGGTAAAAACTGAGCATTCCCGCGGAGAGTCCTTCGAGAGTGGTTGAAATCGCGCAGGCTAAATCGGTAAAGCCACCCATGCTGTAGCGGTGTAAACCGCCAGTGAATCCGACTAAAAATCCGGTGACAGGACCGCCGAGTAAACCGCCTAGCACGGCACCCATGGCGCGAGTATTGGCAATGGCCCCTGAAGTTTGCTCACCAAAATAGGTCGCCATGATACAAAAGCTAGAAAAAACCAGATAAATAAATATTTTATGAGGTAGGCGCGGTGATGTTTCTGCAAACAGTTTAAAAAGAGGTGTTTTACTGACTAAATAAACAATCACTAAATAGAGTGACATCTGTTGGGTCAGTAGCAAGATCAAGGACATAGTGGCTCACTTTATCGTCACAGCGGTCAGCGCAGTTATTGACATTGGCAGTATGTGCGCGAGATCAGGGTTAAAATTCAACAGTTCGGTTATAAAGCCTAATCTTATTTGCATCTTTTGGAGAGACTATGTCCGATTCTGTTCACGGTCATGACGTTATGGCGCTGATGGTAGCGCAAGCTCATCCCGTTTTAAAGCCTCAGTTTATTGCTCTGATGACTGAAACCTTTGGTGAAGCAGCGCGTTATCACACTTGTAGTGCCGAAAACCTTACTGCGGAGGAGTTAATTTTTTTGTTGTTGAGTAAAGGGAAAATGGCAGAATCAGCGCAAGGGCTCGCCCTTGTTGCTGGGCGGCAGTGTCATCATTCTGATCATTAAGTATGGCTAATCTGGTCTATGAGCCGCGCAATAGCTTGGGGTCATAGGCCATCACTTGCTGTTAAAGAAAGGGCGATCAACGGATTGGTTTACCTTGATGCCATAAAGATTAATGCTCATCCTGCTTACTTTTATTTACCACTTCAAGCTGTTCTGCAATTGTTTTTTGACTGAATTCATCAATCAAGATCCGCAATAAGCGTGATTTGGCGATTTTAGTTCCTTTGGCGAGCCCATCTAATTGGGTAATACTGGTTTCCGTTAAGGTAAAGGTGGCATGGCGATAAATTTTGGCTGACTTTTTATCTAAGCCTTTTGGCTCTGCGGGAGGGACCGCTAAAATACTCGCTTTACCTAAAGCATAGTTATTGGCATCTTCGATAAAATCCTCAATAGAAACCGTTTTGATAACTTGTTTTGGTTTCTTGCGTTTAAGATCAGTTAAGCTCATAACTATTTTCTGGTGGTAAGGTGAACAGCTCATCCACTATGGCGCGGATCTCGTCGGCCGCTTTCCCATCTGGCTCAATTTCCATTACGGACGATCCTTTTTCCTCACTGTCATCGTAGATATTTCGGCAAAAAGTCACCGAATTGAGTACGCGTAATCCAAAGGATTGGACCACTTCTTTGGCCTCTAAAATACGCTTTACTTGGGTGGGCAAAGCGGGACATTGGGTTAGCACAATGGTTGCCACCATTTTGGGATTAACCATCTTACAGGTGCTGAGCATATCTTCCATATGGGGTAAGGTTTTAAGATCGCGACGTTTGGGTCTAAGTGGGATAACTACGTAAGTGGCCACCGACATGGCGGCGCGCATAGCAAGGTTATCTTGACCGCCACAGTCAACAATGACGTAGTCGAAGCGTTCATTAAGACTGAGCAGATCGTTACGTATTTTGCCGTAGAGCTGAATACAATTGATTGCAGGGAGGCTAGGGTCGTTGTTTCGAGCTTGGATCCAATCGGATGTTGTACGTTGGGGATCGCAGTCTACCATTAGTACATTGGCGGCAAATTTTTGCTTTATATAAACCGCAAGATTTTGCGCGAGGCAACTCTTGCCACTGCCACCTTTCTCTCCACCCACCAGCAATATCATAGCAATGTCCTTTGTACGAATAGTTCAACTAATTCAGTGTAGAACAGCTCAATCGACCCTGCGTAGCTAGATTGAAATTAAAGCAATTGCATCGCGACATGATAACTTTGATCATGACGTTTAGAGCAGCGGCAAACTTGGCCTTTTACGCTATTTTGTCGGGATGTTTCTGGATTGAATGTCACGTTAACTAATTCACCGAGTTCAAATGGGTTTTTATAATCAAACAGAATGCCTCTGCGGGCTAAATCGATACATACGCCTTCGTCTGTATGTTCAACGCCATTCTTATCAGTCCAATGCAAGAGCACGCGTTCAGCTTCCATATCTACTCGAAGTGAGCTGCGTTTTTCTTCAAATCCAACTGGATGTTCACCCATAACTCAATTGTCCCGTAAATAATTGATCTCAGTAAAACTAGCATAATTGCTTTTTGGCAGAATACCAATCTGAAAGCGAGGGATTTGGAAGGATTTTGCAGGTAAAGAATGGCGCCATTGAGCTTGGTTGGCAATGGCGCCCAGTAGTCATTAGTTATCGTATTCTTGATTTTTAGGATAGGGCATTTTTAATTGGCCCCAACGGATCACGATGACCGTTGCCGCAAGGATCAAGGTTGAAAGCGAAATTGCGGCGATGCGCCAGTCATCCATACTCTTCATATCTAAGATCAAATAACGTGCAAGGGCAACAATGGCAATATACAGCGGCATGCGCACGGGCAATTTTCCCGATTCTGCATAATTAGCAACCATGGCCAGTACTTCGAGATAAATAAACAATAACAACAGATCGGCAAGGGCGACTGCGCCGACATTAAATACATGGACAATTTCTTGACCAATAGCAACCACAGTCGCTATTGCTATGATGATTAAGACGAGATGCTCAACTGCTTTTAAGCCTTTGGCACCATATTGACGATAAAATGGCATGGGTACTCCCTACTCAATATTTTTGTAAATAGTAACAGTAAAAATACTTTAGGTAGGGAAAAGAGACGCGATTCTCTGTGACTCAATTCACAAGATAGTAATTGGTTGTCTGCTATAGGTACCGCGCCATGAGTTTTCTCGAGTCACCTTGCTTAGCCTGGCCGTCCATCGGCTCTGACGCGACAAAGCATTGGTGCGTAGTAGTAACAGAAACACCCAAAAGCCAGCATCCAACAAATAATGGCTGCGAGCATTAATTCGATAAACCATGCACTGGGTAAACCCGCTAAGACACGGAACACTGTAGCCAGTAATATTAACCCAAAAGCCAGTGTCATTGGCCTAGCGGGTTTTAGTTGTCTGCCGGTATGGCCTAGCGATACCCTCGACATCATTGCGAGGATCATGCCGCCAAGTCCTCCAACAGTAATGGCATGCATTCCTACGGAAAGTGGTAGTCCTGTAGCAATCAGTATCAAACCAATGGGAATACATAAGTAACTTAAATGCAGTGACCATAACAGCGGCACAGACCAACTTGCCTGCCATCCCCAACGAGACCAACGTAGTAACAGCACCAGACCCGCAATACCAGCCAGAGCGCGCGTCAGTAATATTATCTGCGGTAAAAAGAGACTCGCAACAAGCGTTAATAGGCTGGCAAAACTTAACCACTCCAGTACGGGAATGGCGGAGTGTCTTTGCCATTGGGTGGCGCGCTCAGTAAAGAATGGGATCACTCTACCACCAAGCAGAGCAACAATTACCCCAACAAGGATGACTGCTGCATAAAGACCATTATTAGCCCACTGTAATTGATTAGTTATTAAACCGTAATAGCTAAATCCATTAAAAAGCGTGAGTAAACTGAGAATAGGGATAAACACAAAGTTACGCCATTGGCGTACTTTAACCACAGATATTGATAATGCAACTGCGGTTAAGGGTAAAAACATCAAGTCGATGATCATGATCGCCACAAACGGAATATCTAGCGGCAATATAAATAAAAGCCTTGGTAGTAACCAGACCGTAAATAGCCCTATAAGAGGTAAGCCTTTCAACCCAGGTTGCCCTGTCCAGTTTTGCACTGCGGTGAGTAAAAAACCTGCGACGACGGCACAGGCAAACCCAAAAATCATTTCATGACCATGCCACCATAAAGGATTGATGTTGTTAGGAAGTAATGACAGACCGGAAAGAAATCCTCCCCAGATCCCTAAACTTAATAGACTAAATAGACTCGCAAATAAGAAGAAAGGTCTAAAACCTAAGCGGAAAAGCGGTAGTTTAGGTTGTAAATGTGCAGGTTCATCAATATTCAACATAGTGACAGCGTAGTAGTGAAACACGAAAAGTATTTTAAGCTGCAAATTAAATGAATGTATATATCTACTTATGAGTAGCTTGTAAGTAAGTGTCCGGGTGAAGGGATAAAGATAGTCTTATCGCCGTGGTTTAATCTATTGATAAGGTAATAATAAATTGCAATAGAGGACGTAAAGGAAATACAGGGATGCAAACGCTAAAAAGGTGTTAATGCTTAACTTGTTCAATTAGGAAAGTTAATTTCTCTAACATAAAACAAGTTAAGCCATTGTGTCTGCAAGCCGCATTTATTTGGTCTTACGCTTTTGCCACTTAAACATGATCGAGTATTTCCAGAGGTTACTGATCATTAAATATCCTACAGTGGAAAACACGATCCCTAATACTAGGCAACCTAGTAGGAATGCTGGCCCAATTGTGGCTAATGAGGCTTCTATCCATTGCCAGCTTGCCTCAAAGGCAAATTCCTGCGGTGCGTGGCCCAGAATTTTTGCACCTAATAAATAAGCCCCATAAAACATAACTGGCATCGTAAGTGGATTGGTGATCCAGACTAAAGCGACGGAAACGGGAATATTGACATTAAAAAGGATTGCAAAGGCCGCGGCGACCACCATCTGAAAAGGCATTGGGATCCAAGCGACAAACAAGCCTATGGCAAAGGCCCCCGGTGCAGAGCGTCGATTAAGCGCCCAAAGATTAGGATTATGTAATAAGCGACCGAAAATGCGTAGGTGTTTGTGCTCACGCAGGGTTTCAGGCTTAGGCATAAATCTTTTTATTAATTTTTTTGGCATAGGCTGAAATTGCTGTCTTAACTTAATTCACTATGAATGGATTCATGTTTGGCTTTAGTGCCACCTTACTGTCAGCGATGTTATGGCCTTCGCTGCCGCCAATTACTTATCTACCCTACTTTTGCTTTGGGGCTCTCATCTTATTCAAAAAAGCACCTAGCTTATCTGGCACACTCTTTGCGATGTTCTGGCTAACAGGATTTTGCTTAGTGTTATCTCGGCAGGATCTTCCTTTATCCCAAAAGCCTATACAGGTGAGGGGCGAAATCATATCACTAGTTAGTCAAAACAGCGACTGGGTTAGCTTCGATATTGTTGTCGATAAACCAAATTTAATCTTTGGGCCAACGGCTAAGTTGCGTTTAACCTGGCAATCCGAGGCGACACTGCAAGTTGGGCAAGTTTGGGATTTCACTTTTATGCCTAAAAGTATATCCAGTGTACTCAATCAAGGAGGATATAACGAACAAAAGCAATTGATTAGTCAGCATATTGTCGGTAAAGGCCGCGTTATGCATGCAAGGCTTCAAGCTGAGCGTTTTTCGTTAAGACATCACTTAATCACACGACTTGCTCCAAAGTTATCTGCGTTAACACAGGGGGATATTCTGCTGGCGTTAATCCTCGGGGATAAACAACTTATCTCGCAAACTAAGTGGCAGGCGCTAAGGCAAACGGGCACGGGCCATCTGGTGGCGATATCGGGATTACATTTATCAGTGATCACCGCTTGGGTCTATGCTTGCGCTTTGTTTTTTCTTACGCGTTTGGCGCCGCATCCAAGTCGGCGAAATATAGTTATTGCGCTCATTTTTGCAGGAGTGAGTGCTCTATTTTATAGCTATTTAGCCGGTTTTGCCGTGTCAACACAGCGGGCGTTAGTGATGATTTTATTGGTTATGCTGTTGAGTTTATTAAGACGCTACTCAAGCGCATGGGACCGTTTGCTGTTTGCCTTATTTGTGGTGTTACTCATTGATCCTCTCGCTTGTTTGAGTGCGGGATTTTGGCTTTCTTTTTGTGCTTTGGCGATTATTTTATATACCTTAGAAAGTGCCAAATTTACACAGTCTGTTGATAGTAAAACAACTTTTTTAGCCAAGTCGCGAGTCAGAGTCATACAGTTTTGGTCAATACAATGGCGCTTAAGCCTGATATTGGGACTGCTGCAAGCCATCTTTTTTGGTGGTGTGAGTATCCATAGTTTGTGGATGAATATGCTGGTGGTGCCTTGGTTTAGTCTTATCGTCATTCCGCTATCGATGCTGGCTTTTATCATCTGGTGGTTAGGTACATTTTTGGGGCAATCGTGGCTGGGATTATTCAATTTGGCGGATTTAGCACTATTACCCTACGGCAAGTTACTCGAACTCAGCGTCGATTTACCCGTCCATTGGCATGTGGTTTCCGAGACATTATTAGCAGGCGGCCTGTGCACACTTTTTGCGTTGATTCTGTGGCGATATGTTCCTCATCGGCGCCAATATTGGCACTGGCATTTGTTGATAGGGTTACTGTTTCTTCCTCTGGCATTGTCTGTTTTTCAGCGCATTACAGCATCGAAAACCACTCAATGGACGCTACATTTACTTGATGTAGGGCAAGGATTAGCCGTGGTGGTTGAAAAGGATGATAGGGCACTTATCTATGATACGGGCGCCGCATTTGGCGATGATTTTAGCTACAGTGACCGTGTGGTTATCCCTTTTCTTAATACTCGAGGATTAACTGATATCGATTTTATTGTGATCAGCCACGGCGATAACGACCATGCTGGAGGCGCTCAAGTACTGGCAAAAGCGTATCCTCAGGCAAAATGGATTACTGATGTTGACCACTTAAATGCTCAGCCTTGTTTGCCACAACAGATTGATTGGCAACAACTTACCTTACGCTTTATTTCCCCACAAACCCAGGCGGGTGGCAATAATGCTTCTTGTGTGCTGCGGATTGATGATGGTCAGCAAAGTCTATTACTGAGCGGTGATATTGAAAAGGAAACAGAGAGTATATTGATTGAGCGAGTGCAAGCGGGCTTTATACTTAAAAGTCAGGTGCTTATTGCTCCACACCATGGAAGCCGCACCTCATCTACGCTGGCATTTATTGAAAAGGTGGCACCGGAGTTAGTACTGTTTCCAGCGGGGTTGAATAATCGTTATGGCTTTCCTAAAGCCGATGTCGTTGCCCGCTACCAAGCTTTGCAGATAAACCACTTAACCACCGGGATTGAAGGACAAATTAGCGTTACTTTTGAACAAGGGCGACTCGACGTAAAAACCTATCGGCAAGATTTAGCTCCATTTTGGTATAACCGCTTGTTTAGATTTGGTGACTTGATTAATCCAGAGTAGAATGAGCACTTTGCCATAATTTAGTGTTACCGATGACAGCATATCCTAAAGACGAAATGTGGACCGTATTCAAGCGATTACTGGCCTATCTCAAACCGATGAAGGGCATGTTTTTGCTTTCAGTTGCTGGCCTTATTGTGTATGGGCTTGTCGATGCGGCTTTTATTTCTTTTATTGGCCCTTTTATCGATAAAGGGTTTTCCAGCAGTACACCAGCGATAAGTAACGGTATTGCACTCCCCACGAACCAAGGCTTTCATGCCGATAACCAAGTGCTATTAATGGCGCCTATCGTGGTTATTTTAATGTTCTCCCTGCGCGGCTTTGCAAACTTCGTATCCACCTACGGCATTTCTTATATGAGCGCTAGGTTAATTATGGATATGCGCCAGCAAGTGTTTCAACATTATCTAAGTTTACCCGTGAGTTACATGGATAAGGAAAACACGGGCAATTTAATTTCAAAAGTGACCTTCGATACCGAGCAAATTGCCCGTGCATCGGGCAGTGCCTTGATTTCGATTGTTCGTGACGGTGTGACCGTTATCGGTATGCTGGGATTGATGTTTTATAACTCTTGGAAGCTTTCCCTGTGTATTTTAGTGATAGGTCCGATTATGGGATTAGTGATGACTATTGTGAGTCGCCGCTTCCGTAAGGTGTCGAAACAAATCCAAACGGCGATGGGGGATGTCAGTGCCGCAACGGAGCAGATGATCAAAGGTCATAAAAACGTACTGGCCTTTGGTGGACAAGAAACAGAAACGGCTCGCTTTGCCAAAATTAATGACAGAAACCGTCATCAAAATATGAAACTTGCGATCGCACAGGCTATCAGCCAGCCGCTTATCATGGTGATTGGCTCCTTTGCCTTGGCCTTTGTGCTGTATGCGGCGAGCCTAGATAGCATGAAAGCCGATTTGACCGCAGGTACCTTCGCGACGATTCTGGGCGCGATGATGGCCATGCTGCAACCCATCAAAAACCTCACGCGTGTGAATGCCGAATTTCAACGTGGTATTGCAGCGTGCACCACAGTATTTGAACTGTTAGACACTTTGCCAGAATCGGATACTGGTACTTATACCGTCAAGCGTGCTAAGGGCAACTTACGTTTTGATAATGTTTCCTTTAGTTACGAAGGCCAGGAGCGCCGCGCTTTAGATAAAATTGACTTTGAAGTGTCCCAAGGGCAAACCTTAGCCTTAGTCGGGCGCTCTGGGTCGGGGAAGTCGACGATTGCAAGCTTGGTGACTCGTTTTTACACCGGACTAGCGTCTGGCGATATTCTGCTTGATGATGTGAGTATTTATGATTACTCATTGAAATCATTACGTAGTCAAGTGGCTTTGGTATCGCAGCAAGTGACACTGTTTAACGATACTATTGCCAATAATATCGCCTATGCCTATCCGGGCGAAGTCACCCGCGAGCAGATTATTGAGGCGGCGACCTTAGCTCATGCGATGGAATTTATTGTGCAATTGCCCGATGGCTTAGATACCCAAGTCGGTGAAAACGGCGTGCTATTGTCAGGCGGTCAGAGGCAACGGATTGCGATTGCGCGGGCAATGTTACGTGATGCACCAGTGCTCATTTTGGATGAAGCGACATCGGCCCTTGATACTGAATCTGAGAAAGCGATTCAGCAGGGATTAGACAATTTACGCCAAAACCGCACCTCGGTTGTGATTGCTCACCGGTTATCAACGATTGAAAGTGCCGATCAAATTTTAGTGGTCGATCAAGGTCGCATCGTTGAGCGTGGCACCCACAAATCTCTACTCGAACTTGGCGGCATGTATGCCAAGTTATACCAAATGCAGTTTGGTAGCTAAATGCAGGCGTTAGTGAATAAAATTTGGTATCAAGGCCACCCATTACGGTGGCTCTTACTGCCTTTTTCTGCGTTGTTTGCGCTTATTACCGCAATTCGCCGTGGTTTATTTCGCTTAGGGATTAAATCACAAACCACACTGCCAGTCCCCGTGATCGTGGTGGGCAATATTACCGTTGGCGGTAGTGGTAAAACCCCCACAGTCATCTATTTGATTGAACTGCTGCGTCAACAGGGGTTTAATCCGGGTGTGATCAGCCGTGGTTATGGCGCGCATATCCAAGGGGTAAAAGTCGTTAGCGTAAAGGATGCTGCAACTGATGTGGGCGATGAGCCAGCTATGATTGTGGCGCGTACTGGTGTGCCTATGGTGGTGGGCCCTAAACGTGTTGATACCGCAAAAACCTTGCTGGCGCAGTTTGCCGTGGATGTCATTATCTGTGACGATGGCTTGCAACATTACGCCCTCGGCCGTGATATTGAGCTGGTGGTGATTGATGGAAAGCGCGGTTTAGGGAATCGTCATTTGCTTCCAGCAGGCCCACTACGGGAAGGTGCTTGGCGTCTTAATCAAGTGGATTTTGTGGTGGTCAATAGTGGACCCGCGCAGGCGAATCAATATGAGATGCAGCTGAGCCCAAGTGCGGTGTTGCCGGTAAATCCTAAGGCTGAGGCCGTGTTTGATCCGACCCAGCCCGTGGTGGCAATGGCGGGTATTGGTCATCCGGCGCGTTTTTTTGAAACCTTAACGCAGCAAGGTTTTCAACTCGCGTTATCCCATGGTTTTGATGACCACCAAGCCTACGATAAACACGTGTTATGCGAGCTTGCAGCATCTCGCCCCTTGATGATGACTGAAAAAGATGCGGTTAAATGTCGCGATTTTGCACAAGAAAACTGGTGGTATTTGGCTGTCGATGCCAAGCTATCGCCACAATTTGATCAACAGTTGCTGAGCCGATTACGCTCTGTGGCTGCAGCTAAAAAAGGAAAATCCCATGGCGTTTGATAAAAAACTGTTAGATATCGTTGCTTGTCCAGTATGTAAAGGAAAGTTGGAGTACGATAAGGCGGCGCAGCAATTGATTTGTAAAGCGGACAAATTAGCTTATCCCATTACCGATGGCATCCCAGTGTTATTGGAAAATCGTGCCTTACCGTTAAATGAAGCAGTTTGATTTTTAGGCATAAAACTCAGCGTTATTGAACTTAACGGTTTGAGCTAAGTCGTGTACTTGCGACACCGCCGTGCATAAGTGTAGAGAACAGGGCGATCATCTCGCCCTTTTCATGACTTAAAAGCGCACAAACTTTTGTTTATCTTCCTCAGTGGCGCCTTCTTTACATTCACCACGTATTTCTCCCCGTCCTGATTCTATTATTCGGCTCAACTCAAAGTAACCTTCGCGGCAGTAACCTGTCATTTCTAAGGTTTTCTCGAGTCCCAATTCAACTTGTCTGCCCCAGATATCGAGTGCATCCGCTTGTTGTTGGTATAAACGACGCTGCTCGCGGGGATCTTGCGCGACTTGACGCATACGTTCTTCGTGGGGGAAGGGGCGTTCGGTGACATCTCTTGGTGAGTATTCCTCCGCAAAACCTGCCTGATAGGTAAAGAGTTTAAGGCCATCTGCGCGGATATCAGTGGTGAGTTTGTCTTTAAATTTACCTGCAAATTCAGAGGGGTCTATCGGAGCGCTGCTGCAAGCGAGTAATGTTAAGCAGCTCAATAATGTCAGGCTTATCGATCTCAATGGCATATCAAGGATTACTCTTAGATGATTTACTTAGCGAAGAATACCTTAATATGTCGCTCAATATCATGCAATTATCGGTTTTATTCGCGATATACTGGTAAAGAAGTTTATTCGCCCGAATAGGTTGGTTAATCACCCTAATACCGAAACAACTTGAATCTGCTCTGAAACTTGTCGCGATAGGTTGAATGGGCATCTACTCCGGAGCCTTACTGATGCTGGATTTTTGGGCCAAGCGATTTGCTGAAATAGACTGGAATATCAGCCCATTACAGGGGGTAAGCCTGCTACTGCTGGGACTGTGGATTTATGCTATTTGGCCTAAGGAAGAGTTACTGCAGGTTGTTAAGGATAAAGGCTTGCAATGGCGGTTGTTGTTAACGCTGATTGCGGTAAATACCTTATGGCTCCTCAATGCCAGTATTCAAGTCGGAATTCATTTACATTTTCTAGGGATAGTCACTTGTCTATTGATGTTTGGTTGGCGCTTAGCGACGGTTGCCTTACTCCTCCCAAGTGCGTTTTTCAGCATATTTGTCCTAAAGCAGCCTGGTGAGTTTGGTGCATTTGGCTTGTTTGCAATAGCCTTCCCGTTATTCTGTGCGTTTATGCTTTACAGCCGCAGTTACCATTTATTTCCTAAGCATCTTTTTGTGTTTATTTTTGTTGGCGCCTTTATTAATGCAGGATTATCGACGGTTTTTCATCAATTTAGTTGGGCATTTTGGCTTTGGTTGTCGGCGGATTATGACTGGAGCATGTTAGTTGATAACTATCTGATGTTAATCCCGTTATTAGCCTTTCCTGAGGCGTTGCTCAACGGCATGGCGGTGACGCTGTTGGTGGTGTATCAACCCCAATGGTTGTTTGATTATTCTGACCGTGAGTACTTGTGGCGTAAATGAAAAGCGCGCCGTGGGGCGCGCATTGTTGTGCTAGGCAAAACGTTGTTCTAAGTAGCTGATGATATCCTTAGATTCATATAGCCATTGCACTTGACCATTGTCTTCAATCCGTAAACAGGGCACTTGTTGCTTGCCACCTTGGGCGATGAGCTCGTCTCTATGTGGGGATTTTTTTGCATCCAAGGTTTGGATATTCAGCCCTTGACGGCGCATAGCTCGGCGCACTTTTACGCAGAAAGGACAAGCATTGTACTGATATAGCGCCAGTGCTTGAGTTTGCGCATCGATTTTTTGTTGTTCTGCTGATGGGCGTTTGAGTTTCTTTGGGGCGAACACAAAGTTAAGCAACAAAATGATCCGGCCTAAAATCCAGCGAATAATGAACATAACTACCTCGAGTAAAAGTGTTTTAGCGCGCCGAAATATTGGCTATGCGAAAGGGGATTGACGCGCGGAATGTGATTCCGCTCGCATAAAGCCGCAGAGTTTAACCTAATGGATGTTTTAGGCCAAGTAATAGAACGAGGGGGCACTACCTTAATCAACCAATAAAAATGCCCAGTGAATACTGGGCATTTGATTCTCTATGGTCTTGTACAGCGCGTTATTTAGCTTCGATGCTCATATTCACTTGGGCAGCATCTTGATTGAGGGTGACGCGACTTTCGAGTAGGAAAATGCGTTCAGGTGCGATGCCCTTGCTATCAACAAGGTAGGCCTTGACTGATTTCGCTCTCTCCTGCGCTAAATCTCCCAACCTGTCTTGACCGACCGTTTGCGCTTTTAGCGAAAGGTTATAAAGCGCGATATGCCATCGGGTGGTCAGTTCCTCTTTACTCAGTGGTGTATCTTTGGTTTCAGCAATAATATTGTCTTTCACATCATCAGGATTGGCTTTAACTTCCTGCTCATAGAGTTTGAGAAGGGCATCGGCTAGAGGTCCTTGAGTCGGAAACTGACTCGGGCTGAGATCTGCCGGCAATTCCGTCAGCTGAATATTCGTTAAGGCAGCCAGCTTGCGTTTCATCATACGCTCGCTAATTGCTTGGCTATCGTTTATTGCATCGACACTGCCCTCAAGACTGAGCTGTAGCATGGGTCTATCCTCTAATCCTTTGGCGAGCTTATCTAGGCTTTCTTGCTCACGGGAAGTGAGGGTAAATTGCCCGGGATTAAAGGGGATTTTATCTAAGGTATCATCAGCGCCAATGAGACCTGCAAGGAAAGAGAAGGGGGCTGTGACGGCTTTAGTAATCACATTGGTAATGGCTGTCATGATGATGCTGCCAACACTAAAGCTGGGTGAGTCTAGATCGCCAGAGACTTCCATTCCTAGGTCAATCACGCCATGGCGATCCTGCAATAATGCAATCGCTAACGTTACGGGCAAACTGGTGGCTAAATCACTGTTACTGCGTTTCCCCAGTTTGAGTTGATTAATCACTAGGTGGTTGCTGCCCTTGAGTTGGTTTTGCTCAAGTTTGTAGTTAAGTGCTAACGACAATTGCCCTTTATCAATGTAATAGCCCGCATAGGTGCCAGAGTATGGGTTTACTGACGTCAGCTCAACACTCTTAAAAACTAAGTCTAAATCAAGATAAGGTTTATCTAACAAGGGATTAATATCCCCCTTTAATGTCACTGGTGCATAGCGGTCAATTTTGCCTTTAATATCGACAGATGCCTTAGTACCCGGCTTGGAGGATAGGTGACTGATATAACCTTCTAGCTGCTCGATGCCTGAGGCAAAGTTAGGTGTTAGCGAATTATCGGCAAAAAATGCCGATCCCTTGTTAAAGCTAATTTTTTGAATATCTAAGCTTAACTCGGGCTTTTTAGCTGCGGTTTGGGATGGTGCAACTGTATTGGTGCTGATTTCGGCTTGAATGCCAGTTTGCGCCATTTGTCCAGTGACTTTAGGCTCGGCAATGGCTTGCTGTTCAATAATCAGATTGCTGATATTGGTTGTACGATCCTTCGCGATAACAACCTTGGCATAAGGTTGCTCAAAACTTAAATGATCAATCTTGATTTGATTCTGTTGCTGGTCAAAATCGAGCTGATTAATATGCATTTTTTGCCATTTCACCAATGGCGCTTTGCGGATGCTGTCGAGGATATTCAAATCATCCAGCTCAACGTTACCTTGATAAATGGCTTTGCCTTTGCCATCGGCATGAACCTCGCCATTGCTACTGAATAGGCCGCTTTTTAGCTGCATATTGACATAGGGCTCAAGGTAAGGTTGAAATTGGGCTAAGGCCAACTGCTCCACTTTGAGGTTAGCGCTGATGGCTTGCCCAAGGACATCGACTTGCCCCTTGGAGGTAAAATGGCCTTTATCGTTTAGTCCAAAGGAGAGTTGGTATTCAATCGGGGCTTTTAAATCGCTCACTATGGTTTCAGTCGCAAAATCTAATGGATAGATTCGCCATTGCTGCGCCGTTTTGCTGAGTTTGTGCTCCTCAAGCTGAATATCATAGTTTTTGACATTCAGCCCTCCCAGGGTGACAAGCCATCCATTAGGGTTTTCTGTGGCACTGTTATTTGCCACAGCTTGCGAAGTGGTGGGGTTAGCGACTATCGCTTCAGACGCTTCAGTTGCATCAGAGGGTGTTGGTGTACCAGAGGTCGCTGCCATCGATTTGGGCATCAACAGTGGTACTAAATCAATACCTTGTTCATCTAGCTTGGCCTTAAGACTTAAGCCTTCAGTGTGGATTTGCTTAATATTGACCCGCTGCTTGGCCAGATTAGCGCTGATCCCATCTACAGCCAGCAAAGGTAAGGTGATAACTGATTGGTCACCATTGAGCAAATTCACTTTTTCAACAATCACTTGTCCACGTTCGGCAGTGAGTTGTAATTCACCTTGCTCGGGTAAATCTACTTGGTAATGGGCGTTAATACTGAGCTCACCTGTCCCCAGTTTGACATTGAATTGATCGGCAACAAATTGCCAGAGCGGCACAAGTTTGAGTTTGGCAAGCTGTACATCCCCGACGAGCTTAAAGGGAAAGAGCTGAAATTGTCCGGCAAGGCTCACTTCACCTGCGTGGGCATCCTGCAACTGGGCGACAAATTGGTTATGCACGATAGTCGTAGTGGCATTTGCCGCCGATGTTGCTGGAGTAGTATTCGCCGTAGTTGTTGCTGGAACGGCTTTGTTTGTCACCGCATCTTTGGTTGATGACGTCTTAGCTACGCTAGCAGGATTAGGTAACATCAGGTATTCAGTATCTAATTGACTGAGTTTGAAGTTGATATTGGGGTAATCAATTTGCGCCTTGGTTATCTTGTCATCAAATTTGAACTGGGCAGCACTGACGGTTAACTCACCTAAGATGATGCGCAAAGGACGTGCTTGTTCAGCACTCGTGTCTGGTTCGCTGGCTGTTTTAGCTTGGTTGAGTGTGGTAACGATGTCGTCAAAATTAAACTGAGTTGCCCCATGAGTTTGAAACCGTTGGATATGAGCAAAGGGCGTTTGCAACTGAATATGATCAATCACTAAGGCTTGATTGAATATAGACTGCCAAAAATGCACCTCAAATTGGAGCTGTGCTAATCCGGCAAAATCCCGATTATCTTTCTCTTTAACGGCGAGCTGGTCGATATTGACGCGGTAGTTAAAAGGATTGATATGCATCCCCTGTAAACTGACCGGACGCCCTAATAGCTGTGAAAGCTTCTCTGGGGCGAAGGCGACGATAGCCTTGGGGAGTATTAATCCGAGGGCGATAAGGTAACTTAAGTAGGTAATGGTTAAATAGACGAGAACTCGTTGGTATCGGGGGCGACTAAAAAACGCGAGTTTTAACCGTGATAGTTGAGTTAGCATAGTCAGATTAATGCTCCAATACGCACGCTGGCGCGAAATCTATCAATAAATGTGGTTATTCTAGCGAATAATGCTTATCTCTGCATGATTTTTTTAGTGTTTTGTCAATTAAATCTGAGTGTTACCGTATAGCAACCAATGTGAGTCAGAATGTATGTTAACTCATAACCCCTGCTTTACGAGGGTAACATGTTGTGTCTCCAGTGGGCATTTTATGACCACTAAGCTTTTTAATACGAATAGCTTAGTTTAAGTGGTGAGATAACTTATCGCGGCGATGACGGCGCCTTGTGGATCTTTTATCCAACAAAAGCGACCCACTTTCGGAATATCTTCTGGACCAAACAGAATATCGCCACCAAGTTTTTTAGCGTTAATCGCGACCAAGTCGACATCGGCGACCGTGACATAACCTGTCCAGTGCGAAGGTAGCGTCGGGAGCTGATTATCAGTGATACCGCCGATACCTACACCTTGGTTTTCAATCAAGTGGTACTGACCATGGGGCATCTTGACCGTTCTAAATTGCCAGCCAAATACTTCACCATAAAAGCGCATGGCCTCTTCAGTGTTGTGGGTTGTGAGTTCATGCCAGCCTAAGGCACCAGCGGTATTAAATGCAGAGTCCATAAGCGCGTCCTTTATGTTATTGAGCCTTGTGGCGAGGCTATTAGTATTTTGAGTGTAGACGATGCTTTTCAATAATTCCTAAGCAGATCCAGAAATGTGACATTATTTCTGCTGTAAATCATTAAACTAAGTTAATGTTAATTAATGAAATAACAAAAATCTGTTTATCGAGTTTGTCTTGATGTTGTGCTTCTGCTGCTCCGCTGAGTATTTGCTGAGTTTGCGCTCTGTTTTGCGGCTGATTGGTGGTGTTAGTATTGTTTTACAGCATTAGACCTTACTCCCCTTCGCTTGCTAAACTAGCGCCATTTGCAATCGATGAAATTGCGTAATAGGGGGGATTAACGATTGAATAAGAGTTTAGTGACCAATGTGTTGGCAGCCATTTGTGTGATCTTGGGATACGTACTGAGCTTACCCATTCTATTTAATGTTGGGTTGTTTGCATTATCTGGTGCGATAACCAACTGGCTTGCGGTGTATATGTTGTTTGAAAAAGTCCCTGGTTTGTATGGTTCTGGTGTGGTGCCTTCGCGGTTTGAAGAATTTAAACTCGGCATTGCTCATCTGATGATGAAACAGTTTTTTACCGCTGAAAACATTGATCGTTTTTTGTCTGAAAAAGAAGGTATAAGCCAAATCGATTTGGCGCCTGTGATTGAGAAAGTAGACTTAGCACCGTCTTTCGATGCCTTAGTCAATACTGTGGCACAATCTTCATTTGGTGGCATGTTAGCCATGTTTGGGGGGACTGAGGCGCTAATGCCGCTAAAAGAACCCTTTATTGAGAAGATGAAAGCTTCATTGGTCGATATGGCCGAGAGTGAACAATTCCGCGGCCTATTGAAGCAAGAGCTTGAACAGCCAAATGTGATGGCCGATTTACAACAGAAGATTGCTAATATCGTTGAGCAACGCTTAAATGAATTAACCCCGCAAATGGTTAAGCAGATAGTTCAGGAGATGATCCAAACGCATTTAGGTTGGCTCGTGGTGTGGGGCGGTGTGTTTGGTGGTGCCATCGGACTTGTCGCCGCCTTAGTACAGGGCTAATCTGAGATTAGCCACTATCGCGAAGGGAGCAATGGCTCCCTTTTTTATTGATTAAGTTATTCATTGGGCAGGGAAGATTATGAATCGTCATCACACTATCAATTATTTAGAGATTCCAACATCTGATATTGATTGTTCTAAAGCGTTTTTCAATACCGTATTTGGTTGGCATTTTGAGGATTATGGCCCACAGTACAGTTGCTTTATCGATGCGGGAATGACGGGCGGTTTTTATCAAGCTGAGGTTTGTTTTACCCTAGAAAAGGGCTGTCCCCTGATTGTGCTATACAGTAAGACCTTGGAAGAAACTTTAGCCGCCGTGATCGCGGCTGGCGGCGCCATTAGCACTGAGATTTTTAGCTTCCCAGGTGGTCGACGTTTCCATTTTATCGAGCCTGCGGGCAATGAATATGCGGTCTGGTCAGAATAACAGTATTTATCAGCCCTGTGTACGAAATTGCTGTCTCGATCAGCAGGATATCTGCATGGGGTGTTTTAGGCATCTTGAGGAGATTTTGGCGTGGCGAAACATGACAGAGGAGCAGCGAAGCGCATGTTATCTTAAAATGGCTGAGCGCAAAGTCGTTTTTATGTCAAAACGCCCCAGTAGCTAAAATAGGCCAAAGCATCGCGGCGCAACTTAAGTCAATACCGAAGTATAAAAACAGAAGCGCCGCGTTAACTGGCTAGATAGGATCAACCACAATATGTTCGAGTTCTATCGCGGCAACAGCATGCAATGCATCCATCGCTGCGCCCACTAAGCTGATTTTACCTTGGGAGGATTCCACCAATACCGCGCGGCGGATCTCACCAAAATCACGATTATGCCGAGTCAGATTCGATAGCGCCATTTGCATTGGGAGCATCGATGGGTTAAACGCGGCGTTTTCAGCGTAGCGACCACAGTAGGTTGCGCCATCCGCGGTTTCTAATACAACCGCCGCATAGCTTTGGGTATAAGGTGCATAGCTTAAGCCCGCATGATCTAAGGCTTCAATTACCATAGGATCACTGCTATCGAGTGCAAATTCAGTTTCCTGCTTGACTAATAGCGGTGACTGAACATTTAAGTCTTTTGGTCCAAACGCATAGGGCAGATAATAGGATAGTAAATGGCTATCCTGTGATGGCAAATGGATCTTGATTTGGCCGCCTTCGACTAATTCATTCATAAACTGACGGCAATGACCGCAGGGACTGGCGTTCACTATCATATCCACAATCTGGCTTTCGCCGCTAAGCCACGCGTGACTAATAGCGCTTTGCTCAGCGTGTACTGAGTGGAAGAGGGCTTCGCCAGGCAGTTCTAAGTTGGCACCCATATAAATGTCGCCACTTTTTCCTTTGGCAATTGCACCAACATAAAACTCACTAATCGGTGGTTTGGCCAAGGCGGCGGCAATAGGTAACAAAGCCAGTAACACCTCTGATTCGGTCATATTGCTGCTTTTGACTAACTCTGCCAGTTGCTGTGCATCGATATGTCCCGCAAAACCTTGATGTAATAAGGGAATTAATGCGTCAGCCAATGGGGTTGGCAGCTGGGTTATGCTTCGGATAAATCTATCTTGCATTTCCCGACTCCTTGTTTGTTAAGTTCATGGAAGAACATTCTAGTAATTTTGTTACAGTATAAATGCGAGTTAGTTCGCGTTTATGGTTCAATTAAGCGCCTGTTAGTTAACATCTGAAAGAAGTTATCAATCATAGACGCTAAATCAACAAAAAACATGGGCTATTTTGTGGTCTACAATCCACGCAAATAGTGGCACAGGGCGGCGAGTAGTTTTTGTTTATGCTCATCGCCTTCGGTATCTTGCAACAAATTTTCAAGTTTTGAGCAGATAATCCTGATCGGCCAAACGCTGCTGACAGAAGGTGCGCCAGCGATGGGACTCTTGATCATCAAGTAATTCGGGATAATTGCGCGCCCGATAACGGAATAGCATTTCTGGGATGCGTCCATCATCAAATTGCAAATCAAGTGCGGCTAAATTTTGAGGTAAGGTATGGCGAATGATCTCCATCTTGGCTTTATCGGCAGGGCTGAAAAATCCACCCGAATACAACATTAAGTCAGGATCCGTGGTGGTTACTTCGCCATCATGCTCAAACAGTTGCGCCAGCTTCTCCCGTAATTCCGGGTGAGACTTTAAGCGTTTGTATTGTTCTCTGGCAAAGGCTTTATCAATGTTGAGTCTTTCTGCCTGCACATCATCTAAAATTTTGGCCGAAGTAATAAAAGGGCATTTGTTAAGATGCACCTGTTTAACTGGGATGGGTAACTCATCCCCGGCAAGCTCCGCTCTGGGCGTGTACATGCGCGTTTTTATCTGCTCGACATCCAGCTCAAACAGTGGGCTTAAATCCATCGCTAAATTCACGCAAATAATGGCATTTTTGTTACTTGGGTGGTGTGCAACGGGGGCGATAAGGGTTGTACAACCGTGCATTGCACTTATCTTCGAACTGACATGGGCAAGCGGTAGCATATTTAATACGTCAATTTGCGCGCTGACGGCTTGTTTACGGCGCAATTCAAAATAGTACTGATATAACTTAGGTTGCTTTTCTTTTATCAGTTTTGCCATTGCGATGGTGGCGTAAACATCTGACATGGCATCGTGCGCTTTTTCATGGCTTAAACCATTAGCTTGGGTCAGATGTTCCAGCTTAAAGCTGGGTGAACCGTCTTCTTTTAATGGCCAATGGATCCCATCTGGTCTAAAGGCATAACAAGCCCTAACTAAATCAATGATATCCCAGCGCGTATTGCCATTTTGCCATTCGCGGGCATAGGGATCGATAAAGTTACGGTAAAAACCATAACGGGTGACTTCATCATCAAATCGTAACGAGTTATAGCCTGCGACACAGGTATTGGCTTGGCTAAAGAGAGTATGGATGCGACCCATAAATTCGGTTTCAGGTAAACCTTTTAAATTGGCTAGTTGTGGCGTGATCCCTGTAATTAAAATCGCTTCGGGTGAGGGCAGGTAATCCGTTGATTGTTTGCAGTAAAAAGTCTCTGGCTCACCGATAATGTTAAGATCTAAATCGGTACGGACCCCGGCAAATTGGGCGGGTCTATCTTGGGCTGGGTTGGCACCGAATGTTTCATAGTCGTGCCAAAAAATACTTGGCTGAGATGCTGTATACATAATTTCAATCAAATGACGGTTTTGTCGAATGATAGCATCTTAGCCGTTAAACTCACCCCAATATTGATCAGCAAAAACCTTGATGGATAAATTATATTGAAAAGAGAAGCGCTTAACAGGTGATCTTTACCACGATTGGCAGTTACAATTCCCATTGAACAGGGGATCAGTCTTATGCATCATCAATATCTCAATGAACCTATGATACTCGATGTCGCACAGACGTCGTCATTGATCATAACGTTACCAAGCAACATGAGTGATTTTATTGTGCTTGAAACGATGGGAGCTCCCCTACTTGAGCTGATTGTCGTTTCACAAACTCCACCACAGATTGCAGTGCGCCTTCAACCGATTTTAGGGCTAACACTAAACACAACTTCAGTTGCAGACGCAGGGCTAAGTGCTCCTGTATCAAGGTGCTTGGGTCAAGGCGTACGGCTTTATCATCGAATGGGGACTGCCCCTAAATTTGTTGCCCAAGAGCTTCGGGCAGGAATTTTAATTAAAGTTGATGTGAGAGAAAGTGTAACATTCTCTTTGCAATCGGCATCAAAGTTCGAGTTTGTAACACTTGAATCCGACGTAAGAGGCTTACATGAGCCGAGAGTACTGATGATGGCTAAGGCTATTCTTGCTAGGGAGTACGATTACGGTGCGACATCGGAATCCCTTGCGGTTTACCTCACCGAAATTGAGCAGATAAGATTGGAGTTACAAGCATTTTTACGGGGTGAACTCGGTCAATACCATACTGGCTTAGCTGAAGAGGCCGTACGATTAGATCCATTACTACAACAGAAGCGCCAATGGCTTTTTCGAACTTATACCCACATGTTTGAGCGCCCGAGCTTTAGTCGCGCCGCAAATGATAGTCAGAATATCGACAAAGCCTTAAGGAAACTTGAGTGTTTTGAGCTACTCGCTTCTCCTGAATTACTGCAAATGGTCGAGCGATTAATGGAAGATGAGATATAAGCTTGACATCCCCCATTTTAAATAGAGTTAATCAATGCAATATATATGTCCTTTGTGCGCGTTACCCCTCACCCTAACACAACGAACTTGGGGATGCCCGCAGGCACACAAGTTTGACATGGCGAAAGAAGGTTATGTCAATTTGCTTCCCGTTCAGAAAAAAAACTCGAAAGATCCGGGTGATAATCAGCAAATGATGTTTGCTCGTCGGGAGTTCTTAAATGCGGGTTATTATCAAATCTTAAGTGATAGAGTTAATCAACTGGCACTCCAATATGCCAGTAGTGCACAGCAGATCCTTGATATAGGTTGTGGTGAGGGTTACTACAGTCATCGTTTATATAATGCCCTTGTTGCTCATCATTTTTGTTATTTACAGGGCGTTGATATCTCTAAGTCGGCAATAAAATATGCAGCCAAGCGCTATCCTAACTTAAGCTTTTGTGTAGCGAGTGCCTATGAAATGCCGATCCCATCTAATAGCATTGATTTAGCGATTCGAATTTATGCACCATCAAAAGTAGAAGAACTTCAGCGGATCATGGCACCTAGCGGCATTCTTATCACGGTATCGCCAGGGCCTTTGCATCATTTTGCGCTAAAACAACAGATTTATGACCAGCCAAGATTGCATCCTGAGTCTGAGGCCAGAGTTGATGGATTTGAATGCCTACATCAAGAGCGGCTTAGCGCGCAACTCGATCTTAATGACAGTAAAGATATCGGCAATTTTCTCGAAATGACTCCCTATGCGTGGAAGTTTACCGCAGAGCAGAAACAAGCATTTTCTCAGCGCGGATTAAGCTGTGAGTTAGATTTCCAGATTGAAGTACATCGCATTTCAGTCTAGGGGCTGATTTTAACCTATTGAAATAAATTATTTAAAATGCTTTACTGTCAACGCTTAAGCCGTAAGAACATATTGTTCTGCGAGCCGGTAGCAAAACCTTAAAAGGCTTTGTTTAAATAAATTTTTCAAAGTGTCGCAGTATGTTGACTTATCTTTAGAATGGTTTATAGTTTTACTAGCTTGAAGGTTGGGCTTATATTTATGTGTTCAATACGACCCGTTCGTCCTGTAAACATAAGTAATACCGGCATTTTCCAGCTCCACCGCCGTTAAGGCTTTAATTTTTTATTTACAGGATTTATATCATGTCTCAAGTAACTGGTGTAGTTAAGTGGTTCAACTCTGACAAAGGTTTTGGTTTCATCGAGCAAGAATCTGGTCCAGACGTATTCGTTCACTTCCGTGCAATCAACTCTGACGGTTTCAAAACTCTTGATGAAGGTCAAAAAGTGTCTTTCACTGTGACCCAAGGTCAAAAAGGTCCTCAAGCTGAAAACGTAACCGTAATCGGTTAATTTTCAGTGCTGTTAGCCTAGGCGCTAATAGCGATGGATTTAAGAGCTGTGGTTTTTACCATAGCTCTTTTTATTTGTGCTGTTTTATCTTAATACTTACATCTCTCATTTCTATCATTTCTCTCATTTTTAAGACCTCGTTCAGATTAATCTGCTGTTAGCTGTTATCATTTTTCCCGTGAATTTTGTTTATTTCGCTGTTAACGATATTAATAAATACATAAGCTTGGCTTGAAAACTGACTATTTACGTACGCGAACATTCAGGGCGATAACTGTCAGCCCACAGCCATATTGCAGTGCCGTGGACCGTTGCTTAAGGATGGATAGTGACTTCATTAGGAGTCGAGTTTATCATCCGCGACTTTATAATGTGGGTCATCCAACAGATTCACTTCAACAAGATCACCTGCCTTATGAAGTAAGGCTTTACAATCAGCACTTAAATGCACCAAGTGTAGTCTTTTGCCTATGGACACATAACGCTCTGCAAGCGTATCAATCGCTTCTAAGGCGGAGTGATCGGCTACGCGAGAAAACTTAAAATCGATTACGACATCCTGTGGATCCTGTGAAGCATCAAATAACTCGAGGAAACTCGCGACAGAACCAAAAAACAGTGGTCCATTAAGCTCATAGACTTTCCAGCCTTGAGAGTTTTGAGTCACTTTGACGCTAATGTGTTTCGCATGCTGCCAAGCAAATACCAGCGCGGATACCACCACTCCCACAAATACAGCAAAGGCGAGATCAGTAAACACAGTTACTGTGGTTACAAGAACGATCACAAAGGCATCATGTTTGGGCACTTTGCCCATAAACTTAAAACTTGCCCATTCGAATGTGCCGAGTACAACGATAAACATCACCCCAACGAGGGCTGCTAACGGAATAATTTCGATAAAGGCTGCACCAAAGAGAATAAATGCCAGTAGGCCAATGGCCGCGGTAATCCCTGATAACCTGCCGCGGCCACCAGAATTAATATTAATCATCGATTGACCGATCATGGCACAACCACCCATAGCCCCAAAAAAGCCACTGGTGATGTTACCTACACCTTGGCCAATACATTCTTTATTGCTGCGTCCTCGGGTATGGGTCATCTCATCGATAACCGTCAAGGTTAACAGGGATTCGATTAATCCGACTGCGGCTAAAATAAAGGAATAGGGCAGAATGATATAGAGCGTCTCAAGGTTAAAAGGTACCTGTGGGATTGCAAAGCTTGGGAGTGAGCCTGCAATTGTCGCATTCTCGTCACCACTCATAGTCTTGAGAAAATCCAATACGTTACGAGTATCAAGATCAAAGCTGACGACAATAGCCGTGACGCTAAGAATTGCGACCAACGAGGACGGTATTGCAGTGGTCAGCTTAGGCAAGAAATAAATAATTGCCATGGTTAATGCTACGAGAGCAAACATCAGCAACAACGGCTCTGGTGGTAACCAGACTAAGTTTCCAGCAGTGTCTTTTACTTTAAACTGGCCAAGTTGTGCCAAAAAAATCACAATGGCGAGGCCGTTTACAAAACCTATCATCACCGGATAGGGTACGATGCGAATAAATTTCCCCAGTTTAAAGATGCCAGCGCTGATTTGGATTAATCCTGCCAGCACGACAGCCGCAAATAAGTATTGCACGCCATGTTCAACCACTAAGGACACCATGACCACGGCCATCGCTCCTGTTGCACCAGAAATCATCCCAGGTCGACCACCAATCAGTGCGGTGACCAATCCCATAATAAAAGCCGCATAGAGGCCCACCATAGGTTCGACATTGGCAACAAAAGCAAAGGCAACGGCCTCAGGGATCAGTGCGAGTGCGACGGTTAGCCCTGAGAGTATATCGGCTTTGTAGCTAGATGTTTTGTGGCGGAAGAGATCGAACATGAAACCTCTGTTACTGGTGTGTAGACAAAATAAGCCGCGCATACTATCAAATAAACTGATTGAGCTAAACTTGAAATATGCCTTAATTAGCTGAAAATAAAAAGCCATGCAGATGCATGGCTTTTTAGATTGTGGAAGGGTCCTATGGACGAGCCATATCCGATTCAGCACTATTGCTGTGTTTCAGCTTAGGTTCAGTGGCTTCAGCGGTGGCGGTATTTTCATACTCACGGCCTTTAGGCACTTCAACCTGCGCTCTGACTTCTACCGTTGGTTTAGTCATTTCAGATGACACCATAGCACCAAAACGGCTAGACGCTTTCGGTTTGCTGACGACAACTTCCGTTGGTTGAGCCGTAGCAGCTTGCGCCATTACAGGTTTTGCCTGAGGTTTAACAAACGCTGCAGGTTTCGCCATCGGTGCTGATGCGACTGATTTTACCGCTTCTTTCGGCTCAGTCTTTTCTGTCACTGGTGTCACTTCTTCGGCTTTTGCTTCAGGAGTTATATCAGTCACTATTTGCATAGCCTCTGTGGCTTGCACTGCTGGTTCTGTTGCTGATTGTGGCTCGGCATCAGATGCTTTAACCGTTTCAGCGGCCTTATCGTTAACTACAGGTTTAGATGTGACTTCAGCGACAACAGCATCAGACTTAATTTCCGCGGAGGATTCAGTTACTGTGGTATCTGATACCGTGCTTTCAGTCGCTATGCTTTGAGAGACTGCGGCTTCAGTTGAGGAAATCACATCAGCAGTGTGCACAATCGGCGCTGGCTGCGTTGCTGTACTCTTCACTTCAACTTCAACTGCAACCGTTTCAGCCACGGTTTGCTCTGTTAAGTTAGCCGTTTCAACAACTGCAGTTGGTGCTGGATAGTCTTGATCTTCGCCTAACGCATCATTAGGAATGAACTGCGCAGGAGCCGTTGTGCCTTGTTCATCTTCATCGCGGCGACGGCGTTGGCCAGCAGCTCGCAGATGGCGAGGACTACGGCGGCTACGACGTTGTCCATCACGGGATTCACGTTTGGCTTTGTCATCTGCATCAACATTTGCTTCGGCGTTATCTTCATCAATGGCCGCTGGTTGAGTGTCTAACTTAGCATCCACTTGAGTGTCTGCTTGGCTTTCAACAACAGGCATATCAACAATAGCATCGGCTGGCTTAGTTTCTACGACATCAGCAGCTTCTGATACTGTGGTGTCGCCGACCTCATTCGCAACCGTAACCTCTTTACGTGGCTGGCGGCGGCGCGGCGCTTTCACTTCTGGTTGAACTTCTACCGTGACATCCGCATTGATTGCAACCAACTCAGCTAAAATCGCTTCTTCCTGAATTGACGTTTCTACAACATCTGTGGTGTTGTCGATACGAACTTTACGGCGCATATTACGGCGCTGACGACGTTCACGGACGACCTCTTGCTTTGGTGCTTCGTCTTGAACATCCGCAATCACTTCTTTAACTGCTTGATTGCGGGGTTTAGGCTCAGGCTTAGCACGTTTCGCACTTTCATCCTTTTCACGGATTGGGCGCTCTTGAGCTTGTGGTGCATCGGCGACTTTTTTGGCATTACGAGTACGTGGCTCGCGAGTACCTTCTTTCGCTTTTTCAGTATCTTGTGGATTGCGAGTACGGCGAGTGTCGTTACGACGATTGCGACGGTTGGCATTCGTGGCTTGACTGTCTTGCTTCTTAGTCTCGGTGCTCTTTTCTGCGACTGCGTTATCACTTGAGCTAAAGAAAGCACCAATTGCACTGAAGAGTTTACTGAAGAAACCCGGCTGTGCGGTTTCAACTTTGGCAACTGGTGCAGTGTCTTGTTCCACTTTTTGTGGAGCAGCAAAGCCTTTTAGGGCTGGAGCTGGCGCCGCAGTACGTTCCAGTTTACGTGGCTCGTACAATTTTGCTTCAGGCTGTTCAATTCGCTTGTAGCTGGATTCGTCGATTTCATCGTCGGTGCGGTGACGGATCACGCGATAATCTGGGGTCATCATATGCGGATCTGGGATCACATAGACTTCCACGTCATGGCGTTGTTCGGTGATACGAATCGCTTTACGTTTCTCGTTAAGCAGGAATGCAGCCACATCGACAGGCACAATGGCTTCGATTTGTGAGGTATTTTCTTTGATGGCTTCTTCTTCCATCAAACGCAGAATCGACAACGCTAAAGATTCAGTACTGCGGATAGTGCCTTGGCCATGACAGCGAGGGCAGATATGTGCAGCGGATTCTTCTAATGACGGACGCAGACGCTGGCGTGACATTTCCATCAAGCCGAAACGAGAAATACGACCTAATTGAACGCGAGCGCGGTCATGGTGTACGGCATCACGTAGGCGGTTTTCGACTTCACGTTGATGGCGCACTGGCGTCATATCAATAAAGTCAATAACCACTAAGCCACCTAAGTCACGTAGACGTAATTGACGGGCAATTTCATCGGCGGCTTCAAGGTTGGTATTTAATGCGGTTTCTTCAATATCGCCGCCCTTGGTGGCACGGGCAGAGTTGATATCGATAGAGGTTAAGGCTTCAGTTGGGTCAATGACGATTGAGCCACCCGATGGCAGACGCACTTCACGTTGGAACGCCGATTCGATTTGCGACTCGATTTGGAAGTGAGTGAATAACGGTACTTCAGCTTCGTAGAGTTTTACACGTTCAACAAAATCAGGGCGCACAAGTGCGATATGCTGTTTGGCTTCTTCGAAAATACGTGGATGGTCGATTAAAATTTCCCCGACATCACGGCGTAAATAGTCACGAATGGCGCGAACAATCACGTTGCTTTCTTGGTGAATGAGGAAAGGTGCGCCTTTGGTTTGCGCCGCTTCAGTGATCGCCGCCCAGTGGTGTTGCAGAACTTTTAAGTCCCACTTCAGCTCTGTCGACTCTTTACCCACACCAGCGGTACGGACGATAAGGCCCATACCAGCAGGGACTTCTAAATCGGCCATAGCTTCTTTTAATTCAGTGCGCTCATCCCCTTCGATACGGCGAGAAATACCGCCTGCACGTGGGTTGTTTGGCATTAACACTAAGTAAGAACCAGCAAGGCTAATAAAGGTGGTCAACGCCGCGCCTTTGTTGCCACGTTCTTCTTTGTCAATTTGAACAATAACTTCTTGTCCTTCACTGACGACTTCTTTGATGTTTGGGCGACCTTGGAATGAATAACCTTTAGGGAAATATTCTCTGGCAATTTCTTTTAATGGTAAAAAGCCGTGGCGATCAGCACCATAGTCTACGAAAGCGGCTTCTAAAGAGGGCTCTACGCGGGTGATCTTACCCTTGTAAATATTTGATTTTTTTTGCTCATGACCAGGACTTTCAATATCGAGGTCGTACAGTTGTTGCCCGTCAACGAGGGCAACACGCAACTCTTCTGATTGAGTTGCATTGATTAACATACGTTTCATGATGACGTCATTCTTCTTTAAATGGAGGTCATCAAACAATCGCGTTTCGTTGCATTACGGGCCTAGCTGTGGTGAACAAAGCCTCACGGCTGGTGAGCTAGGCAAGGTGCGCATTACTGTTAGACGCAGTCGCTGCGTGTCGCATCCTATTTATGGCTTATTTTTTAATGATTACAAAAACAAGGAATTCGTTGTAAAACATCAACCAACCCCATAAATTCTTTAATTTCGTTCCGGTAATGCCCAAGTCGAATCGGTTTGTCTGACGACAAGTTAAAATATATTTCGAAATCGGTGAGAAAAGCTTTAGATAAACCTTGATAAAGTAAGGTGAGATTCTCGATTTAATCGTAAAAAACGCATTTGTGGTATTTTTACTCAGTATACGATTTGCAAATCAATGATTTGCTATCAAGAAAATCTTTTTTGATCTATAAAACTTTTCACTTGGGACAGGGAGTTTGTGAACACTTTATTCACGGCTTATCCCTAATCGCTGGTGAAATATAGCAATAATCAAAAAATTCAGCAATGGAAAGGCACAATTCTTGTGAGTTGTTGTACAATGGCCGCCGTTATAAGCAGATGGCACATCATGAATACAGAATCTCCACAGCAACAGGTGCAGTTGATCACCATTGACGAAGACCACCTCGACCAACGAATTGATAATTTTTTAATCACAGCGCTCAAAGGTGTACCTAAGAGCATGATTTATCGTATCGTCCGTAAGGGCGAAGTACGGGTGAATAAGAAGCGCATTAAGCCAGAATATAAATTACAAATTGGTGATGTGGTACGTGTACCACCCGTGAGAATGGCTGAGTCTGATAATCGGACTGCGCCTTCGGCTAACTTGAGCAAAGTGTCGCAACTCGAAGATCGTATTTTGCATGAAGATAATCATCTTATTGTGCTCAATAAACCTGCGGGTATTGCGGTTCATGGCGGCAGTGGTGTTGATTATGGTGTGATTGAAGCGCTGCGCTCCTTACGTCCGCAACAGAAGTTTTTAGAGTTGGTTCATCGCCTTGATAAAGATACCTCTGGCGTACTGTTAGTCGCTAAAAAACGCAGTGCGCTTAAACATATGCACGATCAACTGCGTTATAAAAAAATGCAGAAGGATTACTTAGCTTTAGTTAAGGGAGAGTGGTCGGCGCAGGATAAAGTGGTCAAACAACCTTTATTAAAGCTGACACTTAAATCCGGTGAGCGCATTGTGCGGGTCAATGTAGAAGGCAAACCATCAGAAACGCGTTTTAAAATTGTGCAGCGTTATCAAGGTTGTACATTGGTGCAGGCGAGTCCTGTCACGGGACGTACTCATCAAATTCGCGTGCATTGTCAATATGCCGGGCATCCCATTGCCTGTGATGATAAGTACAGTGAGCAAGCTTTCGATGACAGTATGCGCTCGCTTGGCTTGAGTAGATTGTTTTTACACGCTGCAGAATTAATGTTTATCCATCCTGAAAACGATGAAGTGATGCGGGTTTCTGCACCACTGGATGATAATCTGCAGCAACTGTTGAATAAGTTAAAGCGGGTTTAATTCCCGCTCCTCTATATACCTGTGGATAACCTTGAAGTATGAAGGCTGCCAACCATTCTAGCCTGCGTAAATATGATTTAGTGATTTTTGATTGGGATGGCACTTTGATGGATTCCATCGGTAAGATCATTATTTGCATTGAGAATATGGCTAGGGCACTTGCGCTGCCTGTTCCTGCTGAGGCGGATATTCGTAATGTGATTGGCTTGTCGATGACGCAGGCGTTACAAGTGTTGTTTCCTTGCGGATTATTGTCTTCATCACAGCGATTTTCGGCGTTTCCTGAAGAGGATATGTCTACTGCTTCTACTGTCAGCACTGGCACTGACGAGTGTTACATCACGATGCGCGCCGAGTTTAAGACGCAGTATTTGCATCTTGATACCACGCCAACGCCAATCTTCGACCAAGCGCCACAATTGCTCGAAGCATTATCTACAAAGGGTTATCAGCTAGCAGTGGCGACGGGGAAGGCGAGAGCTGGTCTGGTGCGCGTGTGGGAGCAATCTGGATTAGGGCATTACTTTATTGCCTCCCGCTGCGCCGATGAAGCGCAGAGTAAGCCCCATCCTGAGATGATCATCAGCCTATTGCAGGAGCTGGGCATTCAGCCTGAGCGTGCTTTGATGGTCGGTGACTCTTTACTGGATTTAACCATGGCAGCGAACGCAGGTATCGATAGCATCGGTGTGACTTACGGCGCCCATAGTGAGGCGGTATTACGACAAGCTAAGCCGATAGCATTGATTAATTCACCGCAGCAGCTCCTTCTGCATTTATAAGCATTACGCTAATACATCTATGCCTTGGCTGAGCAGCATTTCCGTGAGTAAGATTAAAGGTAACCCCACGAGCGTATTAGGATCTCGTCCTTCTAAACGATTAAAGAGTGCAATGCCTAAACCTTCACTTTTAAAACTGCCTGCACAGTAAAACGGTTGCTCTTTATCCACATAAGCACTGATTTGTGATGCTGTAAGGTGCCGAAAATACACTGTAAAAGGCTCAACTTGGGCATTCATTTCACCCGTTTGAGCATTATAAAGCGCAAGACCTGTATAAAAGGTAATGGCTTTCCCCGAGGCTTGACTAAGCTGCTTAATCGCATTATCGCGATTTAATGGCTTACCGATGATCTTGCCATCGATCACGGCAACCTGATCGGAGCCAATAATCAGACCATCAGGACAATATTTTGCACCAGCTTCTGCTTTTGCCTGCGCTAATCGTTGTACTAAGGCTTGCGCTGACTCATTAGGCAGTGAGGTTTCATCAACCTTGGGATCGCAGCACTCAAAGGGTAAGCCTAATTTATTCAGCAGTGCTTGCCGATATACGGAGGTGGAGGCGAGGATTAACTGGGGCGTCATCATTAATAATCCATTAGAAAACTTCACTTATTGTCGCCAATCTGGATGATTGAATGCAAGCAGTGGTAACAGAAGCCGTCACTTTAGGAAGGTAATTGAGGATTCTTTCGGTGAATGCGGCTATTTTAGACGGCTTACGCTTGTGTGCCGCCCCCTGCTTGGGTAAAATTTCGCTTCCATTAATTCAATGTTGGGGCTAGAGAATCGCTTAAGTTGCAAACTGGGACTTAAGTAAGAAATTTTTCTTTGACTCTAGCGTTTTCAAACTATAATATGCGCGCCTTATGCAAACAGTAAAGATACCGGTTTCAATTGATCCTATTCGCGCCGCCTCGAGCCGTTCTACCTATGAGGGGATTGTGCCCGGGCAGCAATTGAAAAGATTAAATGAGTTATGTGCCGGCGACTGTTCCGATGTGGCAGTGTCGCTTGAATGTGGCGTAGATTTGCAGGGGATAGTCTACCTGAAAGGGAAGGCTGTGACGGAGCTCACTCTGGTTTGTCAACGTTGCATGACACTATTTACCACTGAGGTTACGGTCGAGTTTTGCTTCGGTCCATGCCGGACTAAGGCAGAAATCGATGAGCTCCCGGATGCGTATGACCCAATTGAGTGCAATGAGATTGGCGAAGTACGTCTGCATCAATTGATCGAAGATGAATTGATAGTCGCTATGCCCATCATCCCGATGCATGAAGAAACTGATTGCAATATCGGGTCAATGGATATAGTTGTAGGCGAGATCGAACCCGCTCAAGAGGAGCGTCCAAATCCGTTTGCAGTGTTAGAAAAACTGAAGAGCAAGTAATCTAGGAGACAGGGCCAATGGCTGTACAACAGAATAAAAAATCTCGTTCAAAGCGCGGTATGCGCCGTTCACATGACGCACTGAGCACTGCTCAGCTGTCTGTAGACGCTACCAGCGGTGAAGTCCATATGCGTCACAACGTGACTGCTGATGGTTTCTATCGCGGTAAAAAGGTAATCAACAAGTAATTTGTTGGTTTCCTAATGACGAGTCTGACGCTCGCGTTAGATGCGATGGGCGGTGATCATGGCCCCCACGTCACAGTGCCTGCAGCTTTGCGGGCACTACAATCTCATTCTTCCCTTAAAATCATTTTAGTCGGTGATAAGACTGAAATAGATGTCTATCTGCACCAAGCAGAACAAGAGTTACTCTCCCGTATTGAAGTCATTCACACCGATGAAGTGGTGAGTATGTCTGACAGGCCCGTGCACGCTTTGCGCACTCGTAAAAATAGTTCGATGCGTTTATCGATTGAACTGGTGCGAGATGGACGTGCTGCTGCGTGTGTGAGTGCGGGAAATACCGGCGCGTTAATGGCGATGGCCAAGGTGCTGTTAAAAACCTTGCCCGGCGTGGACAGACCTGCATTGGTCAGTTGTTTACCCTCCGTGACGCAAAAGCCAGTTTATTTATTGGATCTAGGTGCCAATATTTCCTGCGATTCCGAAACGCTATTCCAATTTGCCGTGATGGGCTCAGTGCTGTGTGAGGCCGTGGATAAAAAATCTCGCCCTAAAGTCGCACTCCTTAATGTGGGCACAGAAGAAATCAAAGGCAACGATCAGGTTCAACAAGCGGCACAAATACTGCAAAACACTGATCAGATTAATTACACCGGCTTTATTGAAGGTGATGAAATCTATTCTGGGAATGTTGATGTGATCGTTTGTGATGGTTTTGTGGGTAACATCACGCTCAAAACCTCTGAAGGCATTGCCAAGCTATTGGTACATCAGTTAAAACGGGGCCTAACCCAAGGTTTCTTCGTGCGTTTTTTGGCAAAACTCATCGCCCCCCGCATTCAGGCGGTTCTCAGCCAGATGAACCCCGACCACTATAATGGTGCAAGTCTGATAGGATTGCGCGGCATAGTTGTAAAGAGCCATGGAAATGCGGATGAAACTGCCTATTTACAAGCAATTAGTTTGGCAGTGACTGAAGCGCAACGTCGACTCCCCGAAATGATAAAAGATCGTTTGGAGTCGATTCTTTTAGATATAAATAACTGATTCCTCCTTATGCATACAAAAATTCTCGGAACTGGTAGTTACCTACCGGTGCAGGTGCGTAGTAATCAAGATTTGGAAAAAATGGTGGAAACCAGTGACCAATGGATTGTTGAACGCACTGGATTTCAGAGCGCCGCATTGCAGCGCAAGACGAAACTGTCTCAACGATGGGCTATCAGGCGGCATTAAATGCGTTAGAGATGGCCGGTATTGAGGCATCAGATTTAGATATGATCATTTGCGGTACAACCAGTGCGGCAAATGCATTCCCTGCCGCGGCCTGCGAAATCCAAGCCATGCTCGGTGTGCACACCATTCCAGCCTTCGATATCGCGGCGGCTTGTTCAGGCTTTGTGTATGCCTTATCGGTTGCGGACCAATTCGTTAAAAACGGTACCGCGAAAAAAGTCCTCGTGATTGGCGCTGATGTATTATCCCGTCTGTGTGAGCCGGAAGATCGTACCACCATTATTCTGTTTGGGGATGGTGCGGGGGCGGCGGTTATCGGTGCTTCCGATGAGCCCGGGATTATTTCAACCCATATTTATGCCGATGGTCGTCAAGGCGATTTGCTTAAGTGCGCTTTCCCACCACGTCAGGGGGAAACCTCTGAAGCGGTTGGTTTTATGACGATGAAAGGCAATGACGTCTTTAAAGTGGCGGTGACTCAGTTATCCCATGTCGTGACTGAAACCTTGCGCCTGAATAATATCGATAAGTCGGAAATCGACTGGTTGGTGCCGCATCAGGCTAACTTCCGCATTATTAATGCCACGGCGAAAAAGCTAGACATGAGCTTAGATAAAGTGGTGTTAACCCTTGCTAAGCATGGTAATACCTCGGCGGCTTCGGTACCTATTGCTCTGGATGAAGCTGTGCGTGATGGTCGGATCCAACGTGGTCAGCTCTTGCTGCTCGAAGCCTTTGGCGCTGGTTTTGCGTGGGGCAGTGCGCTCGTCCGTTTTTAACCGTATCTGTATACGAATAAATTCCTGCTCATCGTTATCTTGGTTAGCTGTCCAAGATAACGGTTTAGTGTTCAATAAATTAAGTTCGCCATAGGTAATTTGATATGGAAAATGTAGCTTTTGTATTCCCAGGCCAAGGTTCACAGGCCCTTGGCATGTTAGCCGAGCTGGCTGCTGTACAGCCGATCGTGGGACAAACCTTTGTCGAAGCGAGTGAGGTGTTAGGGTATGATTTGTGGGCATTAGTGCAAGACGGCCCCGTTGAAACCTTAAATGAAACCGATAAAACTCAGCCTGCTTTATTAGCGGCAAGTGTGGCGATTTGGCGTGCCTATGTTGCCTCTGGTAAAGCTATGCCTGCGATGTTAGCGGGTCACAGCCTAGGCGAATATTCTGCATTAGTTTGTGCTGGTGTGATCGACTTTAAAGATGCGATCAAACTGGTTGAACTACGTGGTCAATTGATGCAGCAAGCCGTACCCGCCGGTACTGGCGCTATGTACGCGATTATCGGTTTAGATAATGACGGTATTGCTAATGCGTGTATTGAAGCCGCTCAAGGCGAAGTGGTAAGCCCAGTTAACTTCAACAGCCCTGGCCAAGTGGTTATCGCCGGTCAAAAAGATGCGGTTGAACGCGCTGCTGCGGCCTGTAAAGCGGCGGGCGCCAAAATGGCGGTAGCCTTGCCTGTCAGCGTGCCATCACACTGCGCATTAATGAAACCTGCTGCTGATAAATTAGCTCTTGCGTTAAACGATGTGCAGTTTAATGCGCCGAGCATTACCGTTATTAATAACGTAGATGTGGCATCACCCACTGCGGTTGCCGACATTAAAGATGCGCTGGTGCGTCAACTGTATTGCCCTGTACGCTGGAGCGAAACTGTTGAATTAATGGCCGAAAAAGGCATTACCCAGTTAGTTGAGTGCGGTCCTGGTAAAGTATTGACAGGTCTTGCGAAACGCATTAATAAATCTCTTTCTGCCCAAGCAGTTAATGACGTTGCATCCCTTGCCGCGTTAACTGAATAAGGAGTTTGTATGAGTATCAATCTGAGTTTAGCGGGCAAAGTTGCCTTAGTGACAGGCGCGAGTCGTGGTATTGGCCGTGCGATTGCCGAAACCTTAGTCGAAGCCGGTGCGATTGTGGTTGGAACTGCCACAAGTGAGAAGGGCGCCGAAGCAATTCAAGAATATCTGGGTGACAAAGGTTTTGGTTTAGTGCTTAATGTTACCGATAGTCAATCCGTCACCGATTTATTCGATTCGATCAAAGAAAAAGCGGGTGATGTTGATATTCTAGTCAACAACGCGGGTATCACCCGTGATAATTTGCTGATGCGAATGAAAGATGATGAATGGAACGATATCATCGATACCAACCTGACATCATTGTTCAGACTATCAAAACCTGTGATGCGTACCATGATGAAAAAGCGTTTCGGCCGGATCATCAATATCGGTTCAGTGGTAGGCACTATGGGCAATGCAGGTCAAGTTAACTACTCGGCAGCAAAAGCTGGTTTGATCGGATTTACAAAATCTCTTGCAAGAGAGGTTGCATCTCGTCAAATTACAGTTAATGCTATCGCTCCTGGATTTATCCAGACCGATATGACTGATGAGCTGACCGAAGATCAGCAAAAAGCTATCATGTCTCAGGTTCCGATGGAACGATTAGGGCAAGCGCAAGAAATTGCCAATGCCGTACTCTTCTTGGCGTCGGACTCTGCCGCTTATATCACAGGCGAGACTTTGCATGTGAATGGCGGAATGTACATGGTTTAAGGGCGGATGGCAGGGATACTGTCGCAACTGAGTAGTGATCTGTATCAATTGGTCGCTAAATTTCGTGGTTAGACCACGAAAACTAAGCTTGCATTGTCAGCCAAATCTAATAAACTACTCGCAATCTTACGCAAGTGCGTAATTTGAATAGGAAAGAAAACTAATGAGCAACATCGAAGAACGTGTAAAGAAAATCATTGTAGAGCAACTGGGCGTTAAAGAAGAAGACGTTAAACCAGCGGCATCTTTCGTTGACGATCTGGGTGCAGATTCTCTGGACACTGTTGAGTTGGTTATGGCTCTGGAAGAAGAGTTTGATACCGAGATCCCTGATGAAGAAGCTGAAAAGATCACTACTGTTCAAGCAGCGATCGATTACGTTTCTAAGAATCAGTAATTCTGAATTCTAGAGAACAGGCGGCAAATATGCCGCCTGTTTTTGTTTTATCCCCGCCTAATTCTGCAATAGTGCCATTCAATCGTCTCTGGAAGCTGTGTTGAATTTATCCATGAGATGCTCGCCGCAGATTGGCGAAGACATTTTAATGATAGAACTGCATTTGTCTGTCATAACTTAATCTATTTAGCATTCAAAAGGTGACTGCCGTGTCTAAACGTCGTGTAGTGGTAACCGGTTTAGGGTTAGTAACGCCCGTGGGCAATACTGTCGACACTACTTGGAAAGCCCTGCTTTCGGGTAAGAGTGGGATTGCGCCCATAACCAAATTTGATGCCAGCGAATTTACCACTCGTTTCAGTGGTTCTGTAAAAGATTTCGATGTTGAGCAGTACTTAACTAAAAAAGACGCCCGCAAAATGGACCTCTTTATTCAGTATGGTATGGCTGCGGGCATCCAAGCTATCCAAGACTCAGGTCTGGATATGAGCAAAGAAAACCCTGGCCGTGTGGGTACCGCAATCGGTGCTGGCATGGGCGGTATGTGGTTGATTGAACAAAACCACAGCGCGCTATTAAGTGGTGGCCCTCGTAAAATTTCGCCTTTCTTCGTGCCAAGCACCATTATCAATATGATTGCCGGCCATTTATCGATTATGTACGGTATGACGGGCCCTAACTTTGCCGTCACTACCGCCTGTACTACCGGTGTGCATAATATCGGTTTTGCGGCGCGCACTATTGCCTATGGCGATGCTGACGTAATGGTTGCCGGTGGCGCCGAAGATGTGACTTGTCCACTCGGTGTTGGTGGTTTTGGTGCGGCCAAAGCGCTGTCAACCCGTAACGATGACCCAACGGCGGCCAGTCGCCCATGGGATAAAGACCGTGATGGTTTTGTCATCGGTGATGGTGCGGGTGTGATGGTGATGGAAGAATACGAGCACGCGAAGGCGCGCGGTGCGACCATTTATGGTGAACTCGTCGGCTTTGGTATGAGTGGTGATGCGTTCCATATGACATCGCCTCCAAGTGATGGAGCGGGCGCTGCGGCCGCTATGGTCAATGCAGTGAATGATGCTAAGCTGCCATTTGAAAAAATTGGTTATATCAATGCGCACGGCACTTCAACGCCTGCGGGTGATAAAGCTGAAGCGGCAGCGGTGAAATCTGTGTTTGGCGATCATGCCTACAACCTGCTTGTAAGCTCGACTAAGTCTATGACGGGTCACTTGCTGGGCGCTGCGGGTGCGGTTGAAGCGATTTTCACTCTGCTTGCGCTGCGCGATCAAGCCGTACCACCGACCATCAACCTCGATAATCCAGATGAAGGCTGTGATTTAGACTTCGTGGCGCACACTGCCCGTGATGTAAAGTTAGAGTATGCTCTGTGTAACTCCTTCGGATTTGGTGGCACTAACGGTTCATTGCTGTTTAAGAAAGTCTAAACAGCGGTTAGCTCGATAAAAAATGCGCCTACTGGCGCATTTTTTTATGCTCGAATTGTGCCTAATATCACTTTCTAACCTGCTGATATCCAAATAGTTAACCTTTGTTCATCAAGCTTGTTTAATGCCCTTTGCCGCCGATAATGACAGGCATATTCTATTTAAAAGGAAATCTGTCATGTTAAACCCTCTGGTGATCCCGCTTGTGCCTATCGTTGGTGCCGTAACCGCAAATTTGACCGAATTAATTCGTGGTGAATCCAAAGCTTGGCATCCTAATATGGATATCGGCATGAAGACCTTCACCTTTGCGATTGCGGCATATGTGTTGGTGTGGTTCGCCTTATTGGTGACCGCCATCAGTGTCGGTGGCAGTAACCATATGTCATCGGGATTTGAAGTGATTGGGTTGTTTTTGGCTGGGTTGGGTGTTTACACTTATGGCAAGGGCACTCGCTTTGTTAGCAGTCAATTACAGCTGTGGTTGTATCGCCTGGCGTTGCCGGGATTATTACTCTCCTGTGGGCTAATAAGTTACTTTGGCTAAATCGGTTCTCTTCACTGGGACAATCGTAATTATCTTTACGCTATTGCGCATTTCTATCGTAAACTCAACTTATTGCAAAATCATTGAGCCACAGAGGCTGAATAAGTTGAGGTTATATGGCTGGTATCGATAGACAAATTACCCTGAGATTTTTGTCAGAACCCGCAGATGTGAATTTTGGTGGTAAGGTTCACGGTGGCGCTGTGATGAAATGGATTGACCTTGCGGCTTATGCCTGTGCTGCGGGCTGGAGTGGTAAATATTGTATTACCGCCTATGCGGGTGGAATTCGATTTGTTCAGCCTATCCTCGTGGGAAATATCGTCGAAGTCAGCGCTAAGGTGATTTATACCGGTAAGACCTCTATGCACATCGGTATTGATGTGCGGGCAGGGGATCCTAAGGTCTCTGAGCGTCATCTCACCACTCACTGTATTGTCATCATGGTTGCCGTGGATGAAAATGGTCAACCTACACCCGTGCCTGAATGGGTGCCGCAGACTGAGTATGATATTCATCTGCGTGATTCCGCACTGCGCTTAATGGAAATGCGCAAGAAAATTGGCGCCGAAATGGAAGCACACGTACAAAAGTGATTTGGGTTAGTTATAAAAACAAAGGCGCCTCTGTGCGCCTTTGTTGTTTCTGTCGAACACTGCGTTTGTTGCCAAGTGCATTTTTACTCTGACGCTCGCCTAATCGAGTGCTACACTGCCGCCACCGTTTTAGCTACAGATTGACCTTTTAAGTTGAAACACTTGCTCGCATTTTTTTAGTTTGGGTAGGGTCTTTCTCGGAGTAACATAAGCGCGCATCCTGTGTGTCGTTAATCTATTGTGTTAATTCAGTGAGGTTAAATGAACGCAGTGCAAATGTGTGGTGTAAAACGTTTCACCTTGTTTATCAATTAAAGGAGTTCCTCATGGCAAAAGTCGCATTTATTGGTTTAGGCGTAATGGGTTACCCCATGGCAAGACACTTACTCAACAAGGGCCATGAGGTTACTGTGTATAACCGCACTTTTGCCAAGGCACAAACCTGGGTCGAGAACTACGGCGGTCGCTGCTGCCCAACGCCTAAAGAGGCGGCAATCGGCCAAGATATTGTTTTTACCTGCGTAGGCAACGATAACGACTTGCGCGAAGTGGTATTAGGCAATGATGGCGTCATTCATGGTATGGCTCAAGGCACTGTATTGGTTGACCATACGACGGCTTCAGCCGATGTGGCCCGTGAATTACATAAAATGCTGGCCGAAAAAGGCGTCGATTTTCTCGATGCACCTGTATCGGGTGGCCAAGCTGGTGCCGAAAATGGCGTACTGACCGTGATGGTTGGGGGCGATCAAACCGTGTTCGAGCGTGTTAAGCCCGTTATCGAAGCGTTTGCGCGTTGCGCTGAGCGCTTAGGTGAGGTTGGTGCCGGCCAACTCACTAAGATGGTCAATCAAATTTGTATCGCAGGTGTGGTTCAAGGCCTTGCCGAAGCGCTGCAATTTGCTCGTAAGGCCGGTCTTGACGGTGAAAAAGTGGTGGAAGTGATCAGTAAAGGTGCGGCGCAAAGCTGGCAGATGGAAAATCGCTACAAGACCATGTGGGGCCAAAGCTATGATTTTGGTTTTGCTGTCGATTGGATGCGTAAGGATTTAGGCATTGCCCTAGAAGAAGCTCGCCGCAATGGCTCGCACTTACCCTTAACCGCGCTTGTGGATCAGTTTTACTCAGAAGTTCAAGCCATGGGCGGTAATCGCTGGGACACCTCAAGCTTGTTAGCCCGTTTTGAGAAAAACCCTAAGTAGGCGGTTATTGCCAAACAGCTGGCCATCGTGGATTTGATGGCATAAAAAAGCCCAGTCATGCACAGGGCTTTTCATTGATGAGGTGATAAAGACCGATTAGTCTGCCCAGCGAATATGGGTAACTAAGCTGTGGCTCTCGCCGGGAGCCAGCGTTAACTTATCTTCAAGCACATTGGCAGCTTCGAGACACACCATGGTGAGATAGTCATCGTCATTAAAGCGGGCAAGACGGATCGATTTTTCAATCCAAGGGTTCCACAGCACGGCCGAGTGGCTATTTTCACGGCTCACTTCAATCACACCTTTGGGCGTATGTAAGTGTTGTACTGGACCTAGGTTGGTGTAAACGCGGTCGGTTTCGCGGTCAAATAGCACGTCATCCGTCGTTTGCGGGTAAGGCCCTTCGGAAAACTCAATATATTGAGCACCGCTAAAACCAGTGGCTTTAAGCTGGTGAATATCTTCAATCGGAAAATAGCTGTGTAGCGCTTGGGTGAGTGTAACCGGCACATCGCCAAGGTTAGTGTTAACTAAGCTGATACTTAAGGTTTCACCTAAGGTAAAGAGTACGTTGACTTGGGTATGGTGCGGCCAAAAGACCTTGTCTTCTTCGCTGATGGCTAAGCTAAAACGTAAATCCACCAGTTGATTACGCATCTCAACCGACTCGAGTGTCCAAATACGGGTACGGGCAAAACCATGTTGTGGGAAATTAGCTTGATTGCTCATACCAAACCAAGGCCAGCAGACGGGCACTCCGCCACGGATCCCATTACCGGGTTGATAGTCATCCGCTGAAGACACCCATAACAAGGGGGGCTTACCTACGGGTTGAAAATGATCGATTTGCGCGCCCTGTAAAAAAATTCTTGCTTGGCATAACGCAGTGTTCACTTCGACATAATCGAGCCCGTTTGCGTGTTTTTTGGTGGTAACAGAACCCATAGTAACAATATCCTCAACCTGATGACGTATCAGCAATACAGACACTTAGCTTACAAACTTTTGCACTTGAGCATAAGCCTTTGTTGCGATCAATTTACGGTTTTGCTGTTCGATTGTGCAAACAAAAGTCACTGCACAGAGGCTCAGATGCTTCCTTTTTCAACAGATTTAGCTAAAGTGGTCAGAGCACTTAGTCCATTGCCATAAAACAAGAAAGGGAAGCGATTATGCCAGTCTATCAAGCACCACTGCGTGACTATCAATTTATCCTCGATGAAATGTTGCATATTTATCAGCAAGATGCCCTAAAAGGCTTCGATGAGATCGACCCCGATCTGGTTGATGCCATCCTACAGGGTATGGCGGATTTCAGTACTGAGGTGATGTTGCCGTTAAATAGCGTGGGGGATGTGCAGGGCTGCAAACTCGTGGATGGCAAAGTGGTTACCCCCGAAGGTTTTGCCTACGCCTATCAGCAGTTTGTCGACAATGGTTGGCCGACACTGACCTGCGATCCTGCATACGGTGGCCAAGGGCTGCCCGAAGTAGTCGGGATTTTCGCCACCGAGATGCAAACCTCGACTAATATGGCCTTTGCCATGTATCCCGGCCTTACCCACGGCGCCTATGCGGCCATTCATGCCCACGGCAGTGAGGCACTTAAACAGAAATACTTAGCCAAATTAGTGAGTGGTGAATGGACTGGCACCATGAACCTAACCGAATCCCATGCCGGAACCGACTTAGCACTATTGCGTACTAAGGCCGTGCCTGCGGCGGACGGCTACTTTGCGATAACAGGTGAGAAGATTTTTATCTCCTCGGGCGACCATCAATTTACCGATAACATAGTGCACTTAGTGTTAGCACGCTTGCCCGATGCGCCCGAAGGGGTTAAGGGCATTTCGCTGTTTGCTGTGCCCAAAGTGTTAGTGAACAGTGATGGCAGTTTAGGTGAGGCGAACAGCCTCTATGCCAGTGGGCTTGAGCATAAAATGGGCATCCACGGCAACTCAACCTGTGTGATGGTATTTGAGGATGCACTCGGTGAGTTAGTGGGAGAACCCCACCAAGGGCTGCGCGCCATGTTTACCATGATGAACCAAGCGCGTTTGGGGGTTGGAATGCAGGGATTAGGCGTGTCCGAAATCGCCTATCAAAATGCCTTAGCCTATGCCAAGGACAGATTGCAGAGCCGCGCCATTAGTGGCGCTAAAGCGCCTGAAAAAGCTGCCGACCCGATTTTGGTACACGGTGATGTGCGCCGGATGTTGTTATCGCAAAAAGCCTTCAATGAAGGTGCCCGTGCACTTGTTGGCCAGCAGGCGCTGTGGCTTGATGAGGCTGAGCGCCATAGTGATCCTGCAAAAGCTAAAGCGGCCTCGCAATTAGCGGCCTTGTTTACGCCAGTGGTGAAGGGGTTTATCACAAACCGAGGCTTTAATGCCTGCGTGGATGCGCAGCAAGTGTTTGGTGGTCATGGTTATATCCACGAGTGGGGGATGGAGCAATTTGTGCGTGATAGCCGTATTGCACTGATTTATGAAGGGACTAACGGCATTCAGGCGCTCGATTTAGTTGGACGTAAACTGCTGAGCGATCGCGGCGCCGCAATGCAGCAATGGTCAACGCTGGTCACTGAATTTATTCAATCACAGGGCAAAGATGCGCAAATGCAGCCCTATGTGAGCGGGCTAATGGATTGCGCCACCGATTTACAAAAGGCGAGCGGTTATTTAGCGAGCCATGCAGCCAGCAATCCCGACATTATCGGCGCGGCATCGATGGCGTATCTGGAGTTATTTGGCATTACGGCTCTGGCATGGATGTGGGCGCGTATGGCCAAGATTGCGCTAACTGCGCTCGCAAATGGCACGCAAGAGGCGGAGTTTTACCAGGCTAAACTAAAAACGGCGGACTTTTATATGGCGTATTGGGCTGTGCAGAGCCGCAGCCTGCGTAAACAGTTGGAGCAGGCGAGTGAGATGCTAACCACGCTTGATGAGGCTGTTTTTTAAGTTTTTATATTCAAAGCGTATAGCCACTAAAAACAGTAAAAAGCCAGCAGCGTGATGCTGGCTTTTTTATTGGAGATGGCTTTCGTTAAACGCCATTCAGTAAGTGCTATGCACTAAGAGTCATGCCGCTATATCCACACATAACGAGTAGACTCTCTTTACAATTGTTACAAATCCTGACCGATGTAAATTTAAATGAGAATTATTGTCATCTAACAATCAAACTTTATAATGACGGCACATTTTAGATGACATGGGTAAACCATAGGTTTGCTCAAGGTTGGGGGACTTTGTGAAATCACGTTTTGCCTATTCAATACTAACGCTTGCCCTGATGCCGCATTTGGTCTTTGCGGTTGCGCCTAACGCTCAAGAGAGTAAACCCGAGCAAGAAAGTGCTTCAACGGCACAAGCCGATATACAAACCAACACACAGGCCGAAGCGCAAGCCAGCACACAAGCTGAGACTAAGGCGCCAGAGCGAATTGTCGTGCGTGGTCGCGCCATGCAAATGTATGTTGATAAAGAGACTGAAATCGGCACTAAAACGGCAATCAATGTGATGGAATTGCCGCAGTCTGTACAAGTGCTGACCGAGCAACTGATTGACGATCAAGCCGCTCGTAACATCACTGACTTATACCGCTCCATTGCCGGTGTGAGTGAATTTAGCTATTCCGGCGTGACCTTTCGTGGCTTTCGCGATGATGCAAACGTGTTTTACGATGGTGTACGTGGCGACCCGTATTCGGGATTTTCGGTGCCACAACTGTTCAATGTACAGCGGGTTGAAGTATTAAAAGGCCCTGCATCGGCACTCTATGGCGGCGGTGAACCCGGCGGAATGATTAACTATGTGACGAAGAAACCGACCTTTGTCGAGCGTAAAGAGCTCACCTTAAGCACGGGTAGCTACGATATGATGGGCGGCTCGCTGGATTTCACTGGCGGTTTAACTGAGGATTTAGCCTATCGATTGGGGGGCTACTATCAGCAGGAAGATAGCTTTCGTAACAATGCCGATAGCTTAAATGCCGAAGTGGCAGGTGGTTTACTCTATGAAATCAGTGAAGATACCAAGGTCACCACCACCTTCGATCTGATAAGGCAGGATTTGGGTGGCAATCGACTCCGTGGTGTACCCGTGGATGATGCGGGTAATTTCCTTGTCGATCCTTCCTACAATGCCAACGAGAAAAGCGATTTCCAGAAAATGGATGCCTTGGTGCTGCAAGCGATTCTCGATCATCAATTTAGTGATGATTTTTCGGTAAAAACTCAAATTCGTTACCTGAATAATGAATCCGATCAGCAATATCACGAATCCCGTGGTTGGGTCGATGTGAATGGTGATGGCAAGGCAAACAGCGCAGATGGTACGATCAAACGTGAATATCGTGTCCAATCCCGTGCCAATGACGAAATCAGTTTAACCAATGATTTTGTCTATCGTTTTAATGCCTTAGGTTTTGAGCATGAGTTCCTGTTTGGTGGTGATTATCACTACGTCGAAACCGAATACCATTACAAGTTGGCGACCAGTAAGGAAGGCGTGGGTAATCTGAATATCTTTGAGCTGAATTACGGTGAAACAAACCCAAGTGCTTATCAGTTAAAAGACATGGATACCGACGGTACCCGTGCCAACCGTTTTGGCCTCTATTTGCAAGAGCATCTGCATTTCAACGAGCAGTGGTCTTTAATTGCAGGTCTACGCTTTAGCCAGTTTGATGATTACGATAAAAAGACCGGATTCTCCTTTAGCGATAATGCCATTACCCCAAGGGCTGGATTGAATTATCGTCCAATCGATGCGATGTCTTTCTACTTGAACTACTCAGAGAGTTTCAATCCGGCAGCATTGTCTGATCAAGAGAGCATCAAAAGTGACGGCGCACTCGATCCCGAAACTGGTAATCAAATAGAACTTGGGATGAAAAACGAGTGGCTCGATGGCCAGTTTATGACCACGCTTGCACTCTATCGCATTGAAAAACAAAATGTGGCCCAGGCTAACCCTTTAGATACTGGGGATGACGATGGTATTCCGAATTTAGTTAATTTTGGCGAAGTACGTAGCCAAGGGGTGGAATGGACGCTGGTGGGTGATCTCACAGATAACCTTACCGTAACGGCTAACTATGCCTATAACGATACGGAAGTGATCAAGGGCGTGACCAACGACAGCCTAACCAACACCTTTGGCGACGGCAAACACTTTGCCAATGCGCCGCGCCATCAAGCAGGGCTATGGACGCGCTACGATATTCAAGCGATTGATTCCGCCATTGCTTTTGGGATGGACTATGTGGGTGAGCAATTTAGCCTCAATGGTCAAACGGTAAAACCCCATACAGTGTTTGATATGAGCTGGACGACCCAGTGGGACCAAACCCAAGTGCGCGTAAATCTGAAGAATATCTTCGATAAGGAATATGCTGTCAGCGGGTTTAGTGAGCGCAATGGCCATTTCCCCGGTGAGCCGCGCAATGTCACGCTTGAATTAACCCATAAGTTCTAACGTTAAGAAACCAAGTGCAATCTAAGCCAGCGTGACGATTCGCGGGCGTAGATTGCATATGCAACGCATTGTATCTACAAGCAACTTTACCTATAGCTTTTAACTATGTATGCGAGTATTGCATCGTTGCTAAAGTGCTTTAATTCACGCAAAACGCTTCTTATATTTATTTATCGATTACAACAATAGATTCTATCCGTTTTTTACTATGACTTTCTTTGTTTAGACTGGGCTTATCTATTCTCCATTGCGATAAGGTCAGTTATGCCGCCGATTAACCATTTATCCTCAGCTTCTCAATCTGTTACCGCGCCTAAAGTGGCGTTAATTGCAGAGGGTGGTGGTCAGCGCGGTATTTTTACCGCAGGCGTACTCGATGCTTGGCTTGATGCGGAGTTCGACCCTTTTCGATTTATTGATTGGTACCTCCGCTGGCTCGCAAAACTTGACGAGTTTCTTAGCTAGGCAAAAGGGATACGCTAAAAAACTTATCCGTGGCTTAACGCGTCATAAACGCTTCTATCAATTAGGACGAGGTCTGATTGGCGCCAATGTGATCGATCTCGACTGGTATTTTGACCAGATTCAACGTGGCAGCTTTAAGCTAGATTTAGCCGCGGCGAGTCAATCCCTCCGTGGGCGAGAACTTCTTATCACCACCACGCGAGTCAGCGATCGCCAAGGGTATTTCTTGAGCCCAACCAACCACGAACACTGGCGTGAACTACTTAAAGCCTCTAGCGCATTGCCTTTTTTATATAAACAAGGGGTGAAGTTAACACCTTGGTTAGCGATTGAATCTGCTAATCATGCCGAAGTTATGGCTGAGCCAGAGCAGGATTTTTATCTCGATGGTGGTTTAGCTGCGCCGCTACCTGTGCGTGAGGCGTATCGACGCGGCGCCCGTAAAATTGTGGTGGTCAGAACGGTGAATGAGGATTTTCAAGCCCAATCCGCTTGGGTACATAAACTCAAGTCGTGGATCTGCGTCTCAGGTTTTTGCCCTAAGACCATTGATTACTTAGTGCAGCATGAAGAGGCCTATCAGGCCGAGCTAGACTTTATTGCCAATCCTCCCGATGATGTTGAAATTGTGCAGATTTTTGCGAAGTCACCATTACAGAGTAAGCTGTTAGGTAGCACAGATGCGGATTTACGGATTGATTACCTGCAAGGAATAAAGGCGGGAAAGGCGTTTCTTGCTGGGTTCTCTTGGCAAATCTCTAAGGCTAAAGATGTGACGCCAGTTTTACCATTGGCAATATCGGCCTAGGTCATTGGTTCGCTTCTTCTTGAATCACTCAAGGTATTATTGCTCGGCCGTATTTTAGCTTGCTTGGCAAAGCTAAATGAATGGGGCAAAGCGTTAAAGGTAATAAAGCCACCCGAGGGCTGTCTCTTGATCACAAGTCTTCGTGATTGAGAGACATGGCCAATTCGTAACCCTCAAGGATGGTTTGTAACCTAAACCATCCTTCCCACAATACCTCTACACAAGCTCGACCTGTCCGCTTGGTATCTTTCCAACCCCCTAATCTGGCCAGACGCTCGTACGCCCACTGCATATCGGGTGCCTGTTGAGGTAACGGACGTCCCTCCATTTTCAGCCAAAGTAATTTCCACGCTTTCTGACCCAATAGCGTTTCACAACATTGTGCTGCCACTTCCGCTTTGGATACCTTCATAAAGCGAAGCTGGAGTAAGCGTGTGGCGATAAAAGCCAGTATCACACTCATACGCTCCAGA
>NZ_AKZL01000017.1:0-64795 GCF_000282755.1 Shewanella sp. POL2 | reverse complement strand
GAAAATTTAATCACATCACTTTTTTCGTTTTACTTATCACTTAACTGATTTCGACCATTCAAACCCAAACTTTTTAAATTACTTATCACTTAACTGATTTTACAGGTACAGACAGAACCATTTAGCCAGCGTCGGCAAAATGGTCACAGGACAAAACGCGATGGGTTTTGATTAGATGATCGAACGATCAAAAAAGATCTGACAAAGTTGCTATTTAACCTACCAGCGAAAACCTAAAAAACCACACAAAGCGGAAAGTTAAAAACTTACTTTAAAATCAATTTATTATTTAGATATTGTAGTTTTAGCTTTCAGAGGTTAAAGCCGCTGCTCCATAAAACAACAACTCAACCCCAGAAAATTTTCATATGTAGTGAACCACTGCGCGTCACCGCCCCCGCAGTGAAGGCGGCCGGAAGGACCCGTGATGATAACAGGTCGCATCAACGATAGATGATAATCGTTCTCACTTATACCTGATCACATCTAACCGATTTACAATCCAGATGTTTCAAACCAAAACAACTGAGCACGATAGCTATTTAGTTCCGCTATCGATTCCCGAATGTCTGCAAGGGCTTCATGCTGATACTGCTTAGCCTCAACTGCATTACGTTCAACATCAGGCGCCCATGCTCTTGCTGCCATGGCTATCGCCGATATATCTAACTGTCTGTAATGCATGTACTCATGCAGTTCAGGCATTTGGCACATGATATATGACCGATCGAACATGATTGAGTTACCAGCAAACACTACACCAGTCTTAGTTTTACGGTCATACTTAGGTATTCCAAGTGCTTTCAGGTGTTCAATAACCATCTGCTCAGCCTGCACTAACGATACTGATGAGGCACGAACAGCATCTAACAACCCGCTCTTGGTATGCACATCTAGCGCCCACTCATGTGATCTTGCAATCACATCTTCGTCTTGATGCACAACAATATGCAGCGCTTCACCAACTTCGTTTAACTCACTGTCAGTCACGATAAATGCCAGCTCAAAGATAGGGTAATACTCCATACCCAACTGACCATTATCTAAGCGGCCGTTAAGCCCACCCGTTTCTAAATCACCAAACAAAAAGAATTGTTTCATCACTTGCCTCTCTTGCTTCTTTGACTATCAGTTAAACCATCATTACCAATGAGTTCACCATTCACATACACATTCCCACAATCAGGACAGTAGCTGTATGGAAGGTGCAGAACACGACGATGGCAGCCGCCTCGGCGTTTACAAATCAATACGTGCTTGAGTGAACATAACCAGTTAATCAGCCACATATTCAATCCCTTAAATTGAATGCACGCCACGCATAACTAAATCTTTCTGGTTGATGTCCAACACCAACAACACGGTCAACTCCACTAAAATGATCTTCGCTCTGCTTTATAAAATTCTCTTGTTCTTTAATAGCTTTTATATATAAATCTTCAATTAGTTCGTGGTCGAATATAACCCTTCCTTTAGCACGTTTATGATTGATAGAGTTAGCACCCCAGACTTTACACTCAACACCTTCAACTCCAACTTCTTTAAGCCTTCTATTAAACGATTGGGTTCTCTCGTAACTACCAAAATAAACCCTATCGCCTGGCTTTAATGCTTTAATCAAAGCCGTTGTTCTTCCTGATCGCCTAGCGCAGTTAAAATAGATTTCAACAGCAGATTTAACCGCACTACCAATACCAAATATATCCATCACTCACCTCACTTTACTAATTGCATTTCGGCTCGTCTGAGCCAGTAGATATAAGACTTTTTACTATCAAAGCCCATCAAGGCCCATTGTCCTTTACATACATAATGGGCACGGATAGCGCGCTTACAGTTTGGGGATAGCAGTTCAATCATCCGGTCGAACTGCACCACATGCTTAGGCACTTCCAGCTCATGCACCACTGCACCACCACGGGTTAATGGATCCCCTAACTTATCGCAGGCGCTGCGGTTACCGTAATTGCGACCAAGCTCTTGGTAAGCCCAGTAACGGCCCCAGGTGCTCAGTCCAACACGTAACGCTTTCAAGTTAATTAACTCCTCGCGCAAATCCCTGCGCTTAGCCCATTCCTGTAACTGTTGATTAGATGGCCTCATTCGCTACCCCCGTGATTTGCTCGATAGATAACTGAAATACGTCATTCAAAATCGCCAAAAAATGATTTGATGGCACATTGCACTCACCACTTTCCCAACGCTGATAGGTTCGGCGGTCAACCCCGTAAATCTCAGCCACTTCATGCTGACTAAACCCACGGATCGAGCGTCCAGTTTTTAGAATTATTGCTGACCGATTGCTCATAAAATCACCTCAATTTGTGCCATTGCATACTCCATAGGGGTTGATGCAACGATCATCACAGCCACCCGCTAGCCATCTTGGTTTTGTCATGCTGATGATCTACGTTTGATCTAGGGATTATCTCGGGCGCAACCTCGTTAAAACCGCGCAAAATTAAATGAGCATGATAAGCATCAAGTGCACTCAACATGCCCTTATCTAAAGTCGAGTGAACATAGGTACGCAAAAGCACAGGCAAGGCATGATTAAGCAGCCGCTCACCAACCATAGTATCGACACCCATGTCGGCAATAATGGTGCGGCAAAGCTTTCTAAGCGCATGAGAAGTAAACGATTTAAACCTAATAGATTCACTCCAATACTGCGCAGTGCGAATGCTAATCGCCCCAACATCACCCGGGAACAAAAACGCCCGCTTACCCACATGCTTAACCTGCCACTGCAAGTAATGCGTCAACAACGCCTTAGCCGTTGGCGTTAAAGGCAACCTATGCTCTTGGCGGTTCTTCGCATTCGATGCAGGAATTAACCACCAATCCCCCGCAAAATGTTCCCACCGTGCCAAACGAGTCTCGTTAATGCGGGTACCAAACATCAGCATCAACATAAACAACATCGCCACAGGCCAAATCGCATCACGCAGCGCAGTAAACAGCGGCCCTAAGTCCGACTCCATCAACTGCGTTCCTACACTCGGCGCCATCTTCAAACTCATTTCCACTCGATACCCAGCCAACGCATTAACCTCCACCAAACGCAAATCAGCCGCCGCACTTATCGCCCGCTTAAAAATCTTCACCGCGCATTTGATATAGTTAGTTGAATAGCCATCAGCCAACATCGGCTTAACCAAACGGGTATCGACTGCCACAAACGAAAGATCAGCCAGCGGAAAATCAGCAAACATCCCCACCAAATGCTTACTCACCACCGATTTACAATTAGCCCGCCAACTTGGGCTAAACGAACGATTGCCCTCGATATGCGCCAAAAACCACCTAAGCAGATCAACCACAGTCACAAACTCACCACGTAACACCTCCGCCCCAGCACTACGCTTAGCCATCACCACAGGCAACTGCTCTAAAAACGTCTTAATACACATGCTTGGCCACACACCTTGCTTTTGCCAAACCGTCTTACCGCCTTCATTAACCACCAAAAATAACGAGGCCTTTTTACGATCAGCCGTCGCCCGCAAACGCAATTCTGGATATTGCGGATCACGATAATCCCGCGTCACCCCGCCACGCAGCCAACGGCGTAGCGCCGCATCATTCAGCTTGCCAACTTCAACACCACTCGCGTTAGCCATCGCCTAAGCCTCCAACCGATACTCAAACGTGTTTTTAGTGCCATAACGAATACGCTTACAGCGCTTATCCAGCGGCATATCCCTAAACCGCGCACTTAACGCCGTTTCGCTATCGAATGAGCCAAAGCGGGTTAAACACTCCTGTTGGATCTCAAACAGCGTCCAATAACGTGATCCGGTAATTATCTTTGCCAGGCGCTCACGCTGAGTTAACGGCTTAGCCGGTTGAGTTGAATTACTGCCCATGGGAAACTCCTCTAAATCGCTTTGACTGCCTTACCAAAAACTGATTTGCCTGTTTACGCGCAGCTGGCCCACCCTGAGCAAATATTCTTTCGTACTCGATACAAACGGAATGCTTAAACTCAGCAGGGATAACCGACATATGCTTTACAATCTTCTCCATGTCCGACTCACCACCACGGCAATGCCACATTTGTGGTAGTTCGCGCTCACGCATAAAGCCTTGGGCCCGTAACTCAGCTGCAGTCACCGCTTTTGCTACAAACAACTGCGGATCATTAACCGCCTCTTGCACAACAGGCCGCGCCGCAGCATCACTCACCAAATCCGAATAAAAATCGGGCGCATCATCGGGTAAATGCTTAAGTGCTGCCATGCTCACCCCCGCTTACCGCGATAACTCGGCCAATTAAACGTCACCGCCACCGTAGCCGCATCGCGCAACCGCTCATAAGCGCGTTCACCCAACATCTTTTGCAGCGAATCAGTATCCAAATTGGTGATAAACCCAGTCGATTTAAGCCCGTACAAACGCTTATCAATAATCCGCGTTAACCACAGCATTTCGTCAACACTGCCGCGCTGCAGGCCAATTTCATCGATAATTAACAACTCAGGGCGCATAAACTCGGCGATCAAACGCTCCTCAGTCAGCGAACGGTCGTTATAGCTCTCACGCACCCGCGCAAACAGGTCCATCACACTGAGCAACACCACCGAGTGATGCCTTGCCATCAACGCATTGGCGATCGCCGCAGCCAAATGGTTTTTGCCAGTGCCAGGCGTACCGATAAACAAAAACCCCTTACCCACCGCCGACAACTCAACAAACTTCTCCACAAATCGCTTAGCAACCTCCAACGCCTTGCGCTGATCTGCCCGTTCAACCTGATAATTTTCAAACGAACAACTCAAAAAATGCGCATTTAAGCCACTCTTACCAAACAAAGCGTTATTCAACCGGCTACGATGCTCATTCGACTTGCTCACCTCATCACGGCGTTGCAACTCGCGGATTTTTTGACGATGGACCTCAGGCGGATCAGGCTGAATATGCTCAGGTGCGCCCAATCTTTTTAATAACTTACTCACCTCTTGGCTCATATCCATCATCGTCATAGCTCCGTATTAAACTGGCTGCTCACCGCATCAAACCGCGCTGCAGACTCTTGATAAACCGCAATATCCAAATGCGCGTTTTGCACAGCAGGCTTAGGCAACGGCGTTAGCCAGTGGCGTTCGCGGATAAACTTGGTAATACCCAACACAAACTTGCCATCAGCCGCAAATCCCCAACTCGGGTCAACCTTCACAGCGTTATTCAGCCACTCAACCGCCAACACGCAATCTTGGTCAGTCAGTTTTTCAGACTTCCACGCCTTCCACGCAGCCGCATCCGTCCCGCCCTTTCGATGGGCTGGATACGCTTTAAAAAACGCATTGAAAACCGACTTAGAACAACTTGCAGGACAAGAATCTTTTAAAGATTCATTGACTGGTTCTAAAGAGTGACTGATTCCGGTGCTATCTGGTGGCATAGGGGGTGTGCTATCTGGTGGCATACCTATGCTATCTGGTGGCATAGGCTGTGCTACCTGCTGGCATAGGGTGAGGGTATAAACATTCGATAAATTACCCTTCGGGCCCTTGCGCGACTCAATCTTAAGCAGCCCTGCTTCGGCAAGTTCAGCAATGTGCTTTCTTACCGTGCTTTTGCCGATTTCACACTGCTCAGCAATATACTGATGACTCGGCCAACACTCGCCCTGATCATTCGCATTATCAGCGAGTTTAATCAGCACCAGCTTACGCAGTGGATTACCCACCTTGGCCTTCATCGCCTTAACCATCAATTCCATGCTCATAGCGATACCACTCGTTGCTTAAAACACGCAAAACGCGCTAATATCACGTGGCAGCTCTCTATCCACGTAGTTTTGTTGCACTCGCCCACTGCACCGCCAAGTACAAGTGGGCGTTTTAATATCCAAAAATTAGCCATAAAAATAACCTTACTCGCCTAAGTTTTTTAACATCAACCAGATAGGACGAATCATGGAACGATACAAACCATCAATAACCGTTGGTGAATTTAAAGAAATGCTCAGCAACTACCCAGACAACATGCTGCTTGACTTCTCAACGCTCGATTTCTATCGACTAAAACAGCGCTCACCAACCCTTGTGCAAGTCGAATTTAACCAGCAGGTTTATCGAGATAAGTCAAACAACGTGGTGGTTGAAAACCTTGCACAATAGCTGCGGCATAAATACCCGCTACCGCCTGTGAAACAGGCGTATAAATCTCAATCACTGTGTCGTTAACCATTCGTTTGAACACAAAACGTTCACCCTTGTGTTCAATAATCCATTTTTCAGATTTAACCGTTTGAGCAAGTTCCAACTGCTCAAATGCTTCACGTTCTTCGGGTGTTTCCACCAAAACCTCATCGGCATAATCAAACGGTGCTTTCACCGCAACCTCATCTGCATAACTCATCGTTTCACTCTCCCTTTTAACGCCGCATCGCGTTCAAAATCATCACGGCAATCGGCATCACAAAAAATCCGTGGCGACTCAACAGGCTCACAGCACCAATAACAACAGCCAGTAAATGGCCTCATCACTGGGCGTTTTCTGCCTGCCATTGCCACTTGCAGCTGCAAATCAGCTAATGCGTTAGCATCATCAACGTTATCCGACATCAGCCACTCTCTCGCACTTACGTAGTTCGGTCTTATTCGCCAAAAACGGATAAGCCAGTTCAAGCGCAGCCATACTGCCCTGCGTAGTCGCAGCCGACTCTTTAAGTTCTTTATAAGCTCGCAGCACTTCGTCTTTGCTAGGGTTAGCGACTAAATGGATCACTGCAATTTGCGCCTCGGCGTTCTCTTTAGTCAGTTGCGCAGCCATATTAGCCACATGCAACACATGGCCATCACTCATACGATCAGCAATCACCGTCACCCCAGCGCAGCCAAACACATCATTGAGGTACTGCACTCGCAAATGCTCAGGTAAAGCCGCAACAAGCGCTTGCTCGATATAAAACAACTGATCTGCCATTGGATGATGCGCCTCATAATGCCCCAACCAGCGGAACAGCTTTTGCGCATTAACCCGGGCGTTGTTATGCACATCATCGGTGCGCGCAAAGGTAATCCCCTCAGCGGCCAACACCTCAGCCAACCCCAGGCGATCAACCGCCGCAACCACATCCATCGCCAACGCCAAACGATTCATCTTCGGCAACTCAAGCGCCCGATGAATAGTCTTCATCAGCAGGCTTAAACGGCTAAGTCCATTATGTGAATTGGTTTTCATGCTAAAAATCCTCTCTCTGCTAATGTAAATAACAAGGGTTAGGCCGCTTGGTGAGCATTTGGCAGCTGCAACGCCCCCGCCTTTAGCTTTCCATTGGTTAACCGCTCAATTTGAAAAGCGCGCAGCGCTGGAACGTCATCAGGCCATTGCGTAATTGCCGACTTTGAAATGTTCAGTGCTTTTGCGAGTTTTGCTTTGTTACCAAAGTGCGTAATTGCATCTTTTGTCTTCATCAACTAACTCCGAAAAGTGACCTTACAAGAGGTTAAGAAAACTATACTATTTTGTCAACAAAAGAAAAGGTAACTTGACCTTAATCAAGTTAAGATAGCTTTACTATGATGAATGAACGAATCAAAGAAAGACGCAAAGCGAACAGGCTTACTCAGCCAGAGCTTGGTAAAATGATTGGCGTAACAAAAGCCACTATTTCGCTTTGGGAAGCAGGCGCAACCTCACCCAAGGGCGAAAACCTTTACGCACTGGCAAAATCTTTAAACTGTTCTTCTGAATGGCTTTTGTATGGTGAAGAAAAACAAACCAAACCAGAATCAAACGCTGAATGGGTAGGCGGTTTCGAAACGTGGGATAGAAATAGCCCACTCGGTGATGACGAAGTGGAGATACCGTTTTACATGGAAGTAGAACTCGCGGCGGGGGCAGGTGTAACGGATATTCGTGAATACTATGGCCCAAAACTCCGCTTTGCTAAATCCACCCTCAGGCGCCAAGGTGTAAGCGCTGCCGATGCCGTATGCGTTAAAGTCAACGGCAACAGCATGGAACCCGTATTACCCCACGGATCAACCGTCGGCGTGGACACCTCACACACCGATATTGTGGATGGTAAAATGTATGCTATTAATCACGATGGCATGTTGCGCGTAAAAATGCTCTACAAACTCCCAGGTGGCGGCATTCGCCTACGCAGTTACAATATGGACGAATGGCCAGACGAACATCTGGACACTGAAAAACAAAAACACATCAAGATCATCGGCAAAGTGTTTTGGTACTCAGTATTGATTTAATCTGTATATAAACACAGTATTTCAAACATTTACAATCTGCTATCCATATCAAAATATCCTTTGTTATCTATTTGTAATTTGTGATTTCTCGTGTAGAGTGAATTATACGATACAGGTGTTTTGATAGAAATTGTCTAAATCGCTTGTATTTTAGTCAGGGAAATGGATAATGTCGCGGCCTTAGAAGTTGGTCTGTTACACTACGTAACAGACCTTTTGTGTCTAAGCTGCTATAATAAATACGGAGTAGTCATTATGAAGGGGGGATCTGCTATGCTAATCGCCACCATCATTGCAAGTGCATTTGGTGCAACTACAGCTAATGTAGAGGCCAGTATGCTATCAAATACCAGCGTTGCAGCTGAAAATTGCCACAAAAATTCGCCATATAAAATATTAGAATGTCGTATTCACGAGCTAAGTAAGATACTGCTAGATTTTAAACAATACCATTATGATATATGTAATGGTGATCAAGCTATTGAAGCAGAAGAATATCAAAACCTGTTAAACCTAGAGTCTACACTTAAAGGTTATAGTGGCTTAATGAAAAGCTTTTTTGCTAAAACTGGCGAAAAAGTACGTACAGAACATGGTGAAGAAGGTTATTTATTACTGCGTAAAGTGGTGGCTACATATGGCCAACTTTATAAAGTGATTAGTAATGTTGCGGCTTTTTATGCCGAGCAACTTGGTGATGTTGAAATTATTACTGATACACACTTCACTCCATCTAAAGAGTTTTGGCTTGCAGCAGTTGACGCTAGCAACAAAGTGTACGGCAGGCACTAATTTTTTAAGGAGTAGTTACGAGTGGTTAGCACAGTAACTTTCATGGAAGGTCTAGAGGCTGAGCTCAAGCGCATGGGTTTTGAGCTCACTCAATTAAAAAAAGACTTAGAAGCCTACTTTGATTCTAATAAGCGAAAAAAACCAGCCTATCTCGGTAAAGATGCCCCATTTTTAAGACCAGAATCGATGTTTGATGCAGAAGTTCACCACCTTCACGTATACGTGAATGGGGTTTCTTGCCATAAAACATGGTTAGCAGGCAAAACGAGTAATTCATACCTTGTTTATACTTCTGGTGATTTAGACCCTGACCAATATCTAGTGATGGACGTCATTCAAGATGATGCCCATAACATTTGTAAAAGTCATTCTCTAATGCGAGGCTATAAACAAAAGGCCAAAGATTTTAGAGATCGAAATTAAAACCCGCATTTGCGGGTTTTATGGGTTATTTTCCCTATATAATTCATTTACGATTACAAATCAGCCACCGCATCATGAAAGTCATGTTCATGCACTATTAGCAGAGTGACACCTTCTTTTCGTAGTTTAACGGCCTCCTCAACCTTGCGGCCATAACAAGCATAAGCCCAGCATGGGTTACCTTCTGCCCCAATAACAAGATAATTAACCTTCTTTGATACATGCTTTGCTGACATGCCACCCAGTTGTTCAACTATGGAGTTGAAGCCTGATCTGGTGTATTTACTTGACGCGCCAGTAAAACAAAAAGTTGAACCTTCAAAAGCGATATCCGGGCAAGCGGCGCAAATACCGACTAAAGTACGCTGTTCTTCACTTAATGGGTTGGTGATAGTGTTGTCATCTAAAGTAAGAATAAATTCAGAGAAAAAATTTAATAACATTTTATGCTCTTGTGCATCAATTCTCTGATCAGCCATTACCGATGTGATCAAACTATCAACCTCATCATACGGCCAACATGCCCGAAGATGATCATGTTCAGCAATCCATTCAGCCAAACCATTTAGTTCATCTTCGTTGATTACCCCATCAGCAATAATCCCACCAAGAATGGCATGCAATCGCTGTAAGTCAGCAGTAACAATATTAAAATATTTTACTGAGGTGAGATTCTCACAAACCCACTTTACATCTTGCCTTTCATCTTCCGATAACCAACCGCTCCCTAGCACAGCCTCTATGATGGGAACCAACTCATTAAATGGATGCTTGGCTTGCACATCTTTATATTCAGCAAGCCACAGGTTAAGAAACTCAATTTCTGATTGATTAACCTTTCCATCAATGGCAACACCTTCAAAAAGCCCGAGTAAAGAATTAATCGACTTATCCATCCTTGAACGGGTGGTTTTCATGTAGTAAGGCAAATGATCCATATGCATTTATTGTCACTCCATTCGCAATTAACACTCATCAGTTCAATCCCTTAACTTATAACACTCCCTGCTATAAAAATCATCAAATCAAAAATAATCAAAAATAAGTCAAGTTTTTTAAACTTTACCACTTGACCGCTAGGTCAAGTTATCTTAACTTTATACCTGTACCCACTACCGAGGACAGGGAAATGATCTTAACCAGAGTTCAAACATCAGCAAAACAGCGCACCGAGTTTCGTCTACTGGTTGCCATCCGCTTTGCATGCCTAATGGCTATCGCCAAAGGCCACCAAAACCCAATGGACTGCCCACGGGTACAAGAGCGTTGTAGCGATCTCGCCAAGCACTTTGCCTACAACCACCCAAGCCCCGCCTTTCACAGCCAATACATTGGCCGTATTGGCGAGCTCGGCAACAGCTTTGGCCTGCGCTTTAACGAACCCAAGCAAGGCTTGTTTGGCACCGTCACCGTATGGCGCAACGACCAAGCGCCAACCAACGTGCATCAACTTGCATAAGGCACAGCCATGAGCGCAACCAAGGTGAGTGCCTTAAGCGATCACTGCGATAAACAAATCGCCGAAACCCAAAAGCTGATAGCCGATTACCCGCACGAACGGGCAGCGCTTGAAAGGGTAATTAAAGGCTGGCGCGCCACCAAACGCCACCACCTAGCCCTGATAAATAACATTCAACCCAAGGAGCCTGCATGAACACCGCCTTTTTACTCATGGCCCAGTTCAACAAAGCCATCGTACCGCTGGACGAAATCAGCGAGGAATACTTCGCCCTCGCCCCGCGAACGGCGCAGAACTACGCCAAAGCAGGCCGCTTGCCCGTCCCCGCCTTTCGCGGCGGCGAAGGCAATAAAGCCCCGTGGTTAGTCAACGTCAACGACCTAGCCGCCTACCTCGACAAACAGCGCGACGCAGCCGCAAAAGACCAGATTAGCAACCAAAGCCGCGCAGCGTAGCAGTTAAACATTAGCCAGCTTAGCAAGCAGCAAAAAGCGAGAGAGAAAATGAAAACCAAATTCAACATTGAATACCTGCCAATGCTGGCAGCGTTCGCCGCAAAACAGGATGTTCGTTACTGTCTAAACGGCTTTCACGTAAAGCCGCACCCAGAAAAAGGCGTGATCCTAACCGCCACTGACGGCCATTGCCTCGTCACCATCCACGATGAGGACGGCTTTAGCGATGGCGAGTACATTTACCCAATCAGCAAAGAGTTGCTAAAAGCCGCCAACAAAAAAGCATTACCGTCTATTCAAAACATCTTTATCAACGATGGCGTGGCCATGCTCACATCGATTTACGACATCATCGATACCTTCACCACCTTTGAAGCGTTGGACACTCAGGAACGTAAGTTTATTACTCACATTGAGTTTATTAACCCCATCGATGCACGTTACCCAAATGTAGGCAAACTCTTTAAATCACGGCTAAGTGATGAAAACTTAAAGCCAGCATCAACGATTGGCATGAATGTAAACCTGCTCAGCCGCCTATCAAAATTGAATTACTGCAAGATTAACGGTGCTGTTTTGCACCTAGCAGACAAGAATTCGCTGATTGCAGTCATGGGCTTAAAAAAAGAAATACGTCGCAATGATCATGCCGATGACATTGGACGAATCAGAGCGAGCTCATCCCGCCGATTTTGTTAACTTTGCAGGCCATCAGCCAGTCGAGCCAGCACCCGAATCCGCCACTCAAACCACCTCACCCGAGCCTGAACAGTCAAGCGCCGCTTGATAGTTGCCGCCATCACGAAACAAGGAATAGAGCATGACACAACGTATCGAATGCAGTCGCCGTACCTGTCGCTGGACAGGCAGACATTCAGAGTTAAGCAAGATCGCAGACCCTAAACACGCATCAAGATCCTTTGCTGTTTATAACTGCGCCTGCCCTAAATGCGGCTGCGAATCTTATTACGAATTGCCTGAGCCAATCATCACCGAGCGCGTAGAACACGCAAACGCACTCATCAAAGTGATATCAGAACATGGCCGCAAGTTCTTCGACTACAAAGGCACCATAGCAACACTTGAACTCGATAAAAACGGCAAGGTTTGGGTGATTGATGAATATACCAAAGCGCGAATTTACACCCATTACAAAGGTGATTGGCGCGGTTTCAATCACGGAGGGACGCTTAAAAATCTTATTTGTTTGATGCGCGAATACATCACTAAAGGCACTCAAATTTCAATTTATTGGTTAGCACCTGCTCCTAAATTTTGTGATGGTGAAGACATTTGGGGCTATGGCAAAGAAGCCGCAGCAGCCGTCCGCGCAGCAGCTGCACAACTGCCCATCATCAAGCAGGAGGACGCAGCATGCTAACCCACGACAAACCCCAACACCGCGATATCAAAATCGGCCTCGGCCATATCGTCGCAGACAAAAACGGTTGGATGTTACCAGGTGGCAAGTTCACCACCAACCGCGCCGTTGCCATTCGTGCCGCCAAAGGCCTGCACCGTTTCTTGGTTAAAAGATAAGGACGTCATATGAGCAACCAACACGACTTCTACGCCAAGCAATACCCTTGGCTAAATGCAGATCAACGTGAGTGCTTTGATTTTCTTTGTGATATTCACAATGGCGGTAATCACATGTTTGGCAAAATCCAAGCCTGTGGCGAGCATGGCTTAGTGATCAACAGCAAAGCCTCTCACTACATGTCAACGTTCGACTATAGCAACCTGACAAAAGCCGTAGTACTTGCCCATGACCGCATGATCCGCTTTCAAATCGAACCTTCAGGACCGCGTATGTTGAAGTTTATCGCTCACAAGCGCCATACCCGCGAAGGTGATTACTGTGAACGTCATCCAACGATGGAAGAAGCAATTGCCACGGTAAGAGAACAGTTTCCATATGACGAGGTGAAAGCATGACCGCCCCTAAATCATCCCGCGAAATGCTTTATCTGCTGGCAGGCTGCGAACCAGAGCCAAAGCTCGACTTGCTGCTATCGCTAACGCGCATCACCTCCGAGCCAACCATTGCCGCCTTAAAGCTGCACTACACCACTGGTCTGGCTGAAGAACGCTGCGCCGCTCGCCACCGTATCGAGCTATCAAACCTGATGCGCGCCCAAACCACGCTCAACAGCATCATGGGCGTGATTGAGGCAATCAAAGAACTCGACTGGGAAAAGCATCTTGCCAAGTTAGCCGCAGCCAATGCACAGATCACACAGTTCGAAAAACAATTAGCCAGTTATCAGTTAACTGATTCAACACCTCAATTGAGCAAGGCGGGCTAACAATGAACAAAGTAAATAACGCCAATCTAATCAACCAATCTAATGCTGAGCAAGGTTTTGAATACTATACGCCAGAACCATGGCCTCAATTAGCAAGTCAGTTGATGGGTGGGATAGATTTAGATCCAGCGAGCAACGACATAGCCAACGCCAGTATTAATGCCAAAACCATTTTCACAAAAGAAATTGATGGGCTTTCGCAACGCTGGTACGGCACAGTTTGGATGAACCATCCATTTCATCGTGGTGAAAAGCCATGTAAGGCTAAATGCAATAAAAAGGCTTGTATCAAGCGTGGTCATCACATTGATAAACCGATACCGGGTAATGGCGATTGGATAAATAAAATTATCAAAGAATATGAAAGCGGCCACATAAAAGAGGCTGTGATCATCACATTTTGCAATTCGTCTGAAACTTGGTTTTTACCATTACTTAAATTTCCGCAATGTTTCCCTCATGGCCGAGTGCATTACAAGAAGGCAGATGGTAGCAAAGCCGATAGTTGTACCAAAGGAAGTGTGATCACTTACTTAGGTAAGAATGTCGCTGAATTTTCAAGACTGTTTGGCGCGCATGGCACCATCAAAGTTGAATTTGGTTATGAGATTAAAAGCCAAATCGACACTCCACTGAAACAGGAGCAAGTAACCGTTGAGTTAGCGCCATCGCAACAGCTCGATATCGAAGATCAAATCGCGCGGGAGAATGCAGCATGATAAATCAAATACTTCTATTGATTTCTCGATGCCGACTTAATGCTGTTGTTGAGAAAGAAGCCCAGTCTGATCTTGAGCGTGGGCTAACCAACAGCAACTTTAAGTTTGAACGCGAGTATCGATTATCTGCACGGGATATTGTTGATTTTGTTGTGCATACCGAAAATGGTTTAGTTGCCATTGAGCTAAAAATTAAAGCTCAACGCATGTCTATCTATCGTCAGCTATGCCGCTATGCAAAACATGATGAAGTCGCCGCTGTAGTGCTATTGACTGGCACGGCAATGAACCTACCCGCATTGATCGAAAATAAACCCGCAGCAGTCATTTCACTTGGAGAAGCATGGTTATGATCCGCACTTACGGCCAACTTACGCTTATCGATAACAAGTGGCAGTTACAGAATATACCGCCTCATGTTGCCATCAGGTTAAAGCAGCTATTCCCAAGGGTGCCAAAACACCAAATTGGCACGTTCGAATTTCCAAATGATAAACAGCATTGCGCTGATCTATCTTGGTTCTTACAGCGTTACCCAATGGATATGATTCAGAAGCAAGTCATCACGCTTGAGGCTGGGCGAAAAAGTTATGAAGCAGAACAATCACGCATGGAAGATATCTTGCGGCCTGAATACATTCCATCAGTATTGAATGGATTGAAAAAGGGCCAGAAGGTACGCCAATATCAAGGTCAGGCAATCGACTTGGTGCTAGCTCGCCGTGCCTTATTGCTCGGTGATGATGTTGGTTTAGGTAAAACCTATACCGCTGCTGGTCTATTCCTCAATCAGCAAGCCTTACCTGCTGCTGTCGTCATGCAAACTCACTTGCAGGCTCAATGGCAAGAAAAGATTGAAAGCTTTACTCACTTAACAGTCCACAAAATAAAAGGCACTAAGCCTTATAACCTTCCGGCCGCAGATGTGTATTTATTTAAGTACAGTCAGTTACTTGGCTGGATAGACACCTTCCACGATGGATTTTTTAAAGCTGTTGCTTTTGATGAAATCCAAGAGTTACGCCGTGGCACTGACAGCGGTAAAGGTCAAGCAGCCAAAGTGTTAGCTGACCAAGCTGTTTATAAGCTAGGGCTATCTGCTACGCCAATTTATAACTATGGCTCAGAGATTTGGAACATCATGCAGTATCTAGACGATCTGGCACTTGGTAGTTATTACGACTTTCTGCGCGAATGGTGTGTCGATGATCGCAGAGTAAAAGACCCTGATGCTTTGGGATCATATTTGCGAGAGCAAAACCTAATGCTGCGACGAACTAAGCGCGATGTTGGTCAGCAAATGCCGCCGATTAATACCATCGTTGAACATATCGAAGCAGACCAAAAAGCCCTTAAGTCAGTTGAAGAACTCGCTAAACAGTTGGCAATTAAAGCGACTACAGGCGACTACTTTAGCCGCGGTCAAGCAGGACGAGAGCTCGACTTAATGATGCGCCATACAACAGGAGTCTCCAAGGCGCTCGGCGTGGCTCGTTATATTCGCATCCTACTCGAAAATGATATTCCAGTGCTGCTAATGGGCTGGCATCGTGACGTGTATGAGATTTGGTTAGACGAACTCGCCGATTTAAAACCCGCAATGTATACCGGCTCTGAAAGCGAGAAGCAAAAAAATGACTCAGTGCAGCGCTTTGTATCTGGTGAAACCAATCTATTCATCATGTCGCTACGAAGTGGAGCAGGGCTAGACGGCTTGCAATTCCGTTGCTCTACCGTCGTATTTGGTGAGCTTGATTGGTCGCCAAAGGTGCATGAGCAAATCATTGGCCGACTTAACCGAGAAGGGCAGCAAGAACAGATAACTGCCATTTATCTGAACACCAATGAAGGTTCTGACCCGCCAATGGTTGAGGTGCTTGGGGTGAAGCAGTTCCAATCCACAGGAATCATCGACCCGGGCAAACAGCTAGATGCTAAGTTCAGTGATAAGAGCCGTATTCAGGCATTAGCTGAACAGTTTCTTAGCAAGAAAATGAATCAGGAGGCAGCATGAAGCAATCAACCGCAATCAGAGAAGCGCTTAACAAGTGGTACGCCCTGCCACGAAAACAAGCATGCAGCTGCCAACAGTTTATGAAAAAACTCGCCGAGGAATTGGCAAAGGAAGGTAAGTGATGACTCTAAATGAACGCATGAATGAACTTATCGCTGAGAATGAGCGGTTAAAAGCCGAGCGGCTTGAAATTCTTACTAAATTTGGTGAGTTAAATCGTGACAAGTTAAGGCTCGATCTACTTGATGAGGTTAACGCTGGTTTCAATAAAGAAAACGGCACTTTATACGGTTGGGTTGTTCATTGGAACCATAACAGAATTTCTCTGCATGATAGCGACCCCATGAAGAAGTCAGTTAGACAAGCAATCGATGATTTTGCCGTAAAAGTAAGTAAGGCGGGTAAGTGATGGATACCATCGAGGAGCTTTATCTATCCGGTTTAACGATTGAAGAAGTCGCGGCCGAAACGGGAATATCGATGTGGACAGTGAGAAGCACCATTCGCAAACTCGGGATTAGCCGACCGCGAAAGGTGGCGATCAAGCTATCAAAGCGCAAGCCGAACAGAGAAACCCGCAACGATGGCTATCTCGATAAGCTAGAAAAGAAAGAAGCAGCGCTCTACATCAAAGCCAATCAGCTATTTAAACCGATAGCGACAAACTAACTAAAGGGCCAAACGGCCCTTTAGTTTTTCTCGCTTTTCAACTGTTCAATCTGCCGATCGATAGATGCCACTTGAGTGTCGGCCTGTTGCGCAACTGCTGCCATTTCCTGCGCCAAGCTTTGTTGCCAAGTCGCACCGGCTAAGTTGTTATTGGCATAGCGCCTGCCATTTTGCAGATCGCGCATTCGCTGATCACGGCGCTCAATCACCCGCTTACGGTCGTTCTCTAACTTAGTTATCTCACGGCTGATCCGCTGATTATCAATGTAAGCGCTAATCTCCTGCTTCTTACCATAATCCACGCCCGCCGCCGAACCGCTGGCAACAACGCTACCAACATTGCTTAGATCAACGGGTTTGCTTGATTCATTACAGGGATCCGCCTGGTATTTACCATCAGCGCATTTATAGACTTCGGCCATAGCCGAAAAAGAAGGGCCGCTCGTCAACACTAGCGCGAGCATTATTAAAGATTTTCTATCCATAGATCACCTCGTTTACGTTTACTAAATATTAACCGTTCGGGTATCCAAAAACTATTCAAAAAACGCGGGGTATCCTATAGGTATCCACAAAATTTACAGCATTATAAAAATCAATAGCTTAATTTAAAATCAAACCAATCGAGCATCGGTGCAATGGAAAAGGTGCGGTCGAGCTGTAGACCATCATTAAGATTATTTTTCAACACGTGACTATCGACTCAAGTAATTAAAATTTGCCAGTAAGTTCAAGCTTTGAGGGATAAAGCGCCTTAACTTAAGCCGCAGATGAGCAACGCAGCGCCAGCGTAAAAATACAAAAACAGTAAACGAGTTAACGTTTACTGTTTTATTGCCCCTCAGAGCAAGCGGGATTATACCCTAAACCGCCTGCTTTGTGGAGATTAAGCAGGGAGAGAAGCCTAGCTCTATATCACTACAACTCACTCCAACGCCTGAGCAAGTTATGATAAACACCCGTTAGATTAAACAGCTCTTGTTCAGGCGCGGTCTGCGACGTCAAAGATTGAATCGATTGATCGAGTTGAAATAACAAGCGACGCTGCCCTTCATCGCGCACCATGCTCTGTAGCCACATAAAAGCGGCGGTTCGCTCACCTGATGTGACAGGCGTAACCTGATGTAAACTCGTTGACGGGTATAACACCAAAGATCCCGCCGCCAGCTTAATGCTTTGCTGGCCATAGGTATCTTGGATGACCAGCTCACCACCTTGATAAGTGTCTGGTTCGCTTAAAAATAAGGTGGCAGACAGATCGGTACGCACCATACCGTCACTCGTCGAGCGAATTGCATTGTCGATATGATAGCCAAAGGTTTCTCCACCTTGATAACGATTAAACAAGGGCGGATAAAACTGTAATGGAAGTGCTGCCGAGATAAATAAAGGATGAGCTAACAAGCGCTCCATAATCAATTCACCGATGCCAATCGCAACAGGATCGTCTTTATCCAACTGCTGATTGCGCTTACGGGTACTCGCCATCACGCCTGATGTTTGATTGCCATCAATCCAAGTGCGAGCATCAAGTTGTTCACGTAACTGATTGACTTCTTGTTTTGAAAAAACATGAGGAATTTCAATAAGCATCTTCAAACCTTAAGGAAAGCATAAACATCAAAGGCAGCCCTAGGGCTGCCATTCAAATCGTCATTCACTAATATTAAAAGTGCATATCAGCACTTAACATCACCAAACGTCCAGGCGCCATATTCGCAAAGTGTGCAGTATAAGCCTTATCGTAATAACGCTCATCCGTTAGATTTTGAACGTTCAGGCGTAAGGTCAAGAATTCGCTCATCTTATAGGATGAGGTCAAATCAAAACGCCAGTAAGACGGAATCGACAGCGTATTAGCCGTATTGCCATACACTTTGTCCATATAATAAGCACCCGTGCCGACCGTTAACTGCTCGGTAATATCGTAAGTCGTGAATAAGCTAAGGCTATTTTTGGCTGTATTAGGGAAGCGATTACCATTAAGCGCAGCGTTGTAACCATTGCTTTCGAGGGTAGCGTCCAAATACGTATAACCACCAAAACCATGCCAATCTTTAGTAAAGTCACCGGAAAAGCCGATTTCAAAGCCTTTGACTTTTTGCTCGCCGACGTTTTCCTGTGGCGCATTACGATCGCCAGAGGTCGCAACGCGGGCATTGTTTTTCTCGATTTGGAATACAGAGCCATTCAGAGATAAACGCCCCTCCCAAAGATCCCATTTAGTGCCTAACTCGTAGCTTTCGGTGTCTTCTGGTTCTAAATCGGCGTTAGTGCTGCCAAGACGATCTGCCCCATCTCCGTTAGACGTGCCAGGTGGATTAGAGGAAGTGCCCCACGCAGCGTAGATACTGCCATTTTCTGCGGGCTTATATAGCACCGACAATTGGTAGTTGAAGAAATCAGCATCATTGCTGAATCGAGAGGTTGAGTTCTCAGCACTGGTGTTATAGTCATCCCAGCGGATACCTGCGTTAACCATCCATGCTTCAGTTAACTCAATCGTATTAAAGGCATAGATAGAGCGAGTATCGGTTTCAGTCACTGTCGCATCGGTACCGAGTGTAATCGTACCAACCCAAGGATCGTGGGGATTCGGATTATCCAGCAACGTACAGTTGTAGTTATCCAGCATTGCCTGATTACAACCCGCGTTGCGACCATTGCCCGTATCGACGGTGTAACTCAAATTGCTAGTACGTTCGTTACTGAGTTCAGTACCGACTGCAAAACGGTTAGTCATTCCTGCAAGTTTTGCTTCACCCGAGAGTTGCAATTGAGTCGCTAGGGTTTTAGTGACCGAATGGCGCGACTTAGTGTTTCGCCAAACATAACCATTAGCCACGTTGCCAGTGGTGTCGTCTGGGTTAGTCACAATATAGTAATTGCTGTTACGGCTATAGATAGACGTCGAAGTGAACTGCATGTCGTTGTTAAAATCATGGCTGATCAACACCGAAGCCGTATCGTCCATCGTATCGCGAAAATCCCGCGATAATAAGCCATAGAAATTGTCGGGATCGACATCGGCAGGTTTGCCTGTCGCCTGATCGTAGGGAATACCATAATCAGGAATATCATGGTTTTCAAAATGATAATATTCAAGGGTCACTTTAGTCGGCGTTGTTAACCCAAAAGTAACTGACGGTGCAACGCCCCAACGATTACCAGTGACCTCATCACGTCCAGGAGTGTTGGCATCGTGAGCCATCATGTTGACACGAACCGCAGCTTCATCGGTAATCACATGGTTGATATCAACATTGGCACGTTTGAGGGCATCAGTCCCCACGGCAACATCGGCGTTAATAAAATCTTCAGCCTGAGCTTTTTTGGTCACAATGTTAATGCTACCGCCAACCGCGCCACGGCCGTTATAGACAGAGCTTGGGCCTTTCAGGACTTCAATTTGTTCAATGTTAAAGGTTTCACGGCTTTGTGAACCCACATTACGCATACCATTGATAAAAGTGGAGGATTGAGCATCGTACCCACGAATAAACGGTCTATCACCGTAGGGGTTTCCCCCTTCGCCAGTACCCAAGGTAATACCAGGCGTCGCTCGTAGCGCATCAGTAAAACTCTGCGCGCCCATATCTTTGATCAGATCTTGATTGATGACTGTTACAGTTTTCGCAGTATTGAGCAGGTCTTCGGTAAATTTACCCGATTGTACTTTGCGGGTGTTATAACCCAAGTACTCACCATTGACTTCAATATGTTCAACTTTTTTATCTGCGACTTGTGCCTGCTCCGCTGCCATAGCAGGGATAGCAGAAACCGCCATCCCTATGGTTAACGAACCTAAAACATGGGCACCAAGCGTGACTCGACCATTGCGACGTTTTGCAAATTTCATTTAAAGCATTCCTGTTGCGGACTAAACCCTGTAACAGATGTCCCCCACCTGTTAATCGCCCGCTAATATATGTAAAATTATTTTTGTGATCAATAATTATTATCATTTACATTATAATTTAATGTAAATCACAGTTTAAGCCGTTTATAGTTGTTAGGCACAGCAAAACGACTGTAGCTACATTGGTAGGGTTAAAGATACGCCTATGATAGAAATGAAAATTTCCTTCAAAAATCTTTCGCATACATTCAAGCTATCGCACTATAGCCTAACGGCATGCTCATTCGAATCATCAACCTTTCGGTGGAAACGTGCCTTTGGACTCATTGAGGGGGAATGCAGAATACGCGACTCTTTTACCGCTTGTAGCGTGGCTTTTGGTAAAAAGACTTTTACGATAAATAACAAGAAAATCGTGAAATTAACCTCACATTTCCATTTGTGTCATCTAAGCTGATAGAGTGTGATTAAGATTGCTGTGGTCAAGCCACTTTTCGACTACCCTTAATTACGTGGTGACCATAAGGCTTAAGTTCATAAGAGGACACACTGAAGCATGAACGTCAATTTTATTAATCCTTTTTTGCAGTCGCTGCTCAATGTTATTTCGACCATGGCCAGCCTAGAGCTCACGCCAGGTAAACCCCAAATCAAAACTGACAACTTAGCCAAAGGCGATGTATCAGGTTTGATTGGTATGGTTGGGCCACAAACCAAAGGCTCACTTTCAATTACGTTTGAGCAAAAACTGGTACTGCAAATCATGCAAAATATGCTGGGCGAAAACCCCGGCAAAATAAATGAAGAAGTAACCGATCTGGTGGGTGAAATCACTAATATGGTTACGGGGGGCGCAAAAAATCTTTTAGGACAAAAGGGTTACGAATTCGAAATGGCAACACCAATGGTCGTTTCAGGTCAAGGGCATACAATTTCCCATAAAGCCAACGGCACCAAAATTATCATGCCATTTACCAGTTCTTACGGAACTGCATTTATCGAAGTTTGCTTCGAAAATTAATTAAATATCATAAGTTTGTAGGAAAACATTGGATGTTTGGTTGGCTGTAACGAGTACGCTTTGCTCGACTAGAGCGAACCTAATAGCCAAATCAGTAAATCTATTAACTGTATGCTAAATAAAGAAAAACGGCGCATTAGCGCCGATTTGTCATTCTAATTTGAGCAAACTATGCTAGGCAAACAGCTACTCTTGGAGTCAGTTTAGTCACTAATTCATAGGCGATGGTACCAATCTGTTCGGCCACCTCCTCTACGGGTAAAGCCTGCCCCCAAAGTAGCACATCATCACCGACTTGATCCGCCGCATCTTGGCCTAAATCTACGGTTAACATATCCATAGATACCCTGCCAACAATCGGCACTCGGCGACCATTAATCCATACAGGCGTGCCTTCAGGCGCATTCCGCGGATAGCCATCACCATAGCCAATAGCGACAACGCCAAGGCGAGTATCTTGTTTGGCTGTCCAGTAACAACCATAACCTACGGGTTGACCCGCTTTATGATCGCGCACCGCGATCAAACGTGAGACTAAGTTCATTGCGGGGATCAAACCATGGTTCGCACCGCAATCTCCTGTGACAGGAGATACGCCATAGAGCGCAATGCCTGGACGGATCCAATCCCCTTGGCTTTTAGGCCAATAAAGCGCACCCGCCGAGTTGGCTAAGGTTCTAAACCCAGGTAAATCCGCAGTTAACTGGTTAAAGGTTTGCATTTGTACTTGAGTGTAATGATTATCTGGTTCATCGGCACAGGCAAAGTGGGTCATCAAATGAACAGGTTTGGCAACATTTTCGCAAGCTGCCAAACGAGCATAAACCGCAGTGAATTGTTCAGGCGTGACCCCTAAACGATGCATCCCCGAATCGACTTTTAGCCACACGGTGACAGGCTTCGTTAAGTTTGCCTGTTCTAACATCTCGATTTGCGATTCGTGGTGCACCACAGTATCGATATCGTGCTCCACCAACAAAGGTAAGTCGGTGCTGCGAAAAAAGCCCTCCAGCAATAATAAACGCGCCTTAATACCACCTTCGCGCAGTTCTAATGCCTCTTCCAAACGGGCTAAGCCGAAGCCATCGGCAGTATGTAAACAATGAGCGACATTTAATAATCCATGACCATAACCATTGGCTTTCACCACCGCCATCACTTGGCTGCTGCTCGCCTGTTGGCGTAAAACGGCGAGGTTGTTTTGCAGTGCAGTACTGCTAATTTCTGCTCGAGGAAAAGGTTTCAAAATTTGCCTTGTCTATTTGGAAAAGTCTGGAAATAAAAAGAATACATAAGCTTTGCTTATCTTCTAACACCGGGAATTAATCTTCTTCAAACTGAGGACCAGCATAGTTATCAAAACGGGAAAACTGGCCTTGGAAGGTCAAGCGCACACGTCCAATGGGGCCGTTACGCTGTTTACCGATAATGATTTCCGCCGTGCCCTTATCGGGAGAGTCGTTGTTATACACCTCATCACGGTAAATAAACATGATGAGATCCGCATCCTGCTCAATAGAACCTGATTCACGTAAGTCCGAGTTCACAGGGCGTTTATCGGCACGTTGTTCGAGCGAGCGGTTAAGCTGGGAAAGTGCGATAACGGGGATTTCTAATTCTTTAGCTAATGCCTTAAGAGAACGAGATATTTCAGCAATTTCAAGGGTACGATTGTCCGATAATGCCGGCACTTGCATCAGCTGCAAGTAGTCGACCATGATCATCGATAATCCGCCATGCTCGCGGGCAATACGGCGGGCACGGCTGCGCACTTCGGTCGGCGTTAAGCCTGAACCATCATCGATATACATCTTGCCTTGCTCAAGCATAATTCCCATGGTCGAGGATACCCGCGCCCAATCCTCATCATCGAGTTGTCCGGTACGGATTTTGGTTTGGTCAACGCGCCCTAAAGAGGCCAACATACGCATCATGATCTGTTCTGAGGGCATCTCGAGGCTGAAAATAAGCACGGGCTTGTCTTCATTCATCGCCGCCTGTTCGCACAGGTTCATCGCAAAGGTCGTTTTCCCCATCGACGGACGCGCCGCCACGATGATCAAGTCGCCGGATTGAAAGCCTGCTGTCATTTTATCGAGATCAGTAAAGCCACTCGATACCCCGGTTACACCATTGTGTGGGTTGTTGTAGAGCTGCTCAATCTTATCAACGGTTTTTTCCAGAATGGTTTTGATGCCTTCAGGGCCTTCGTTAGCATTGGTGCGCTGCTCAGCAATTTTAAAGACTTTGCTCTCGGCCAAATCGAGTAGAGCGCTGGAATCGCGGCCTTCAGGGTTATAACCCGCATCGGCAATCTCATGGGCAACGCGGATCATCTCGCGCACGACTGCGCGCTCGCGAACAATTTCAGCATAGGAAACAATGTTGCCCGCACTCGGGGTGTTTTTGGCAATCTCGCCCAAGTAGGCAAAGCCGCCAGCTTCTTCAAGTTGGTTTTCAAGCTCAAGCTGTTCAGAAACCGTAATTAAGTCGATAGGTTGGCCTGTTTCGACTAAACGGTGCATGGCGGCGAAAATCATCCGGTGCGAGCGAGAATAAAAATCCTCCTTCACTACGGTTTCAGCCACTTTATCCCAAGCGTCGGCGTCTAACATGAGGCCGCCTAATACCGATTGTTCAGCCTCAATTGAATGCGGCGGTAGCTTGAGGCTATCGACCTGCAAATCCCTTGGCTTACTCTTAGGCTTAAAAGCACCTTGTTGTGACATTAACACTCCCGATTTCCAACAACTTAACAAAATATGATATAAAACCCCGTCAAGCAAACAGGTGGTTTACACTGGCCTGTTATCTCACCCAACGGATACTCAAACTAAAAATAAGGAAAGAACATGCGTATTGCATTGGTTGCAGCCTTAGTACTGACCTCTGGCATTGCAACAGCCGATGAAGGGCAATGGCAACCTTATCAAATGCCTTCTATTGCAGACAAACTCAGCGCGCGTGGAATTGATATTCCCGCAAACAAGCTGGCCGATCTCACCAGTTATCCAATGAACGCCGTTGTCGGGCTGGGCTATTGTACCGCCAGTTTTGTCTCGCCCCAAGGGCTAGTTGTGACAAACCATCATTGTGCCTACAAGGCGATACAATATAACACTAAGAAAGAGCATAACTATCTCGAACAAGGCTTTTTAGCCACGTCAATGGATAAAGAACCGTCGGCCGGTCCCAATGAGCGTTTATACATCACCGAAGCCGTGACCAATGTCACCGCTGAGGTAACCAAAGACTTAAGCCAAGATCCACTAAAACGCTACGAAGAGATTGAGAATCACAGTAAAGCCTTAATCAAAAGCTGTGAAGCCGATGATAACTACCGCTGTAACGTTCGCAGCTTCCACAATGGCTTGGAATATTACCTCATCAAGCAATTGATGATCCGCGATGTGCGCCTAGTGTATGCACCACCTGAAAGTGTTGGTGGTTACGGTGGTGATATTGATAACTACGAGTATCCACGCCACTCGGGTGATTTTGCCTTCCTACGGGCTTATGTGGGTAAAGACGGAAAACCTGCGGCTTTCAGCGAAGATAACATTCCTTATACGCCCAAAAGCTATTTAAAAGTGAACGCCGATGGCGTGAAAGCCGGCGATGGCGTGTTTGTGGCAGGCTATCCTGGCACGACCAACCGTTACAATCTCACTAGCGAGCTTAAATTTGCCAGTGATTGGGTGTATCCAACTCAGGCAAAACGCTATCAATTACAGATTGATACTATCGAAGCCATGGGTCAGGAAGATGCCGACATCGCGATTAAATATGCGGGCAATATGGCGTCTATGGCGAACCGGATGAAAAAGCTCAACGGTCTGCTGGCTGGCTTTAAAGCCACAGATATCGTCGGCATTAAGCAGCAACGTGAAGATGACTTTCTGGCTTGGTTAAAGAAAAACTCTAGCCTTAATCAAAATCTTATCAGCGAACTAGAAGTGTTACTGGCGGAGCAGCAACTGCAAACCCAAACCAATTATTACTTCACCAACGCCCAATCGAGCACACTGCTCACCGCGGCCAACAACCTCTACCGCTTAGCGAAAGAAAAGCAAAAGAGTGATGCCGAGCGTGAAATCGGTTACCAAGAGCGCGACTTAGCCATGTTCAGCTCGCGCTTAAAACGTATCGACTCTAGTTTTGATGTTAAAGTCGATAAAACCCTCTGGTTACAAGATTTAAATGCTTATTTATCGCAGCCAAACCGTGTTGCGGCCTTAGACAATATGCTGAATTTGGACGATAAAAACGTCAGTCTAGAGGCTAAACTCGACGGCCTGTATTCGCTGACCACTCTGACAGACCAAGCGCAACGTCTGGCGTGGATGGATGCTGATGCGAAGGCCTTTGAAACCAGCAGCGATCCGTTTATCCGCCTCGCTGTCGCGCTGTATGACACCAATATGGCCCAGGAAAAAGCAGAAAAAATCCTTGCGGGTAAATTGTCTACCGCTCGCCCAGCCTACATGGCAGCCGTTATCGACTACTACAAAGCCAACAACTGGCCAGTGTATCCCGATGCTAACGGTACGCTACGCATCAGCTACGGTATGGTCGATGGTTATCAATCCCGCGATGCGCTGTACAAACAGCCATTTACACGTCTTGATGGGATTGTAGCTAAGCACACTGGTGTTGAGCCCTATAATGCCCCGAAAAAATTGCTCGATGCGATTCACGAGCAACGTTTTGGCGATCACTTAGTGAAATCTGTCTACCAAGATCCCCGTGGCTGGATTTGCCGTCTGTTCTCTTGTTTGGACAAGCCAGAAGAATTCAACTCAGTACCAGTTAACTTCTTATCGAGCGTAGATACCACAGGTGGCAACTCAGGCTCACCCGTATTTAACGGCAAAGGGGAACTTGTAGGACTTAACTTCGACTCCACCTACGAAGCGATTACTAAGGATTGGTTCTTCAATCCCACCATCACCCGTGCCGTGCACGTGGATATTCGTTATATCCTATGGATGATGGATGAAGTTGACCATGCCGATAATCTGATTAAAGAACTGGATTTAGTAAGAAACTAATTATTATTAATCTGTCATGATTAATGATAATGGAATTAACTAATATGAACCGTTTAATTTAATCAATATAAATTAAGCATCTTTAAAAACCGTCCAAGAAATATTCCTTGGACGGTTTTTATTTTATGTAATTTATCAATTTGTGATCTACCGCATTATCAATTCACCAAAAACTCAATCAAAGCGTCTTAATTAGTATTATTTAAAGCAAGACTACACATGGACAATTTGTCCAACCTAAAAATAAAATCCAGTGATAAAAGCCACATTAACCAACAAATTTCAATCTAAGCCTTTAAAACATCACAAATAGTGGTAGGCAAACACAAAAAGAAAAATAACATACTGTATTTAAATAAAAAATATAAAAATCACCACTATAAAACTAACCAAGATTGTTATTTTTATTTCTCAAAAAAACTCAAAAAACGCAAATAAAACTATTAAAAACACCTGTTTTATCAAAAACCATAAAACTTGATCACCATCATGTTTTTCATAGGTTCAATTTCCTATCATCCAACCGCCTAAAATTTCACAAATTAAATGTAACCGTCAACATAAGCACTTAACAAACACATTAAATAACACTGAAAATATAATTCAGGTTGAAAATGAGGAACGCAAAATTCTATGACAGCGACAACTTATCAACCAGGAGAAATCCAAGGGCTGATCAAGATTAATGCATCCAAATGCAAAGGATGTGATGCTTGCAAACAGTTCTGCCCAACCCACGCCATTAATGGTGCCTCGGGTGCAGCGCACTCTATCGATGAAGATAAATGTTTAAGTTGCGGACAGTGTTTAATCAACTGCCCCTTTAGCGCCATTGAAGAAACCCACAGCGCCCTTGAAACCGTGATTAAAAAACTCGCCGATAAGAATACCACCGTCGTTGGCATTATCGCCCCTGCGGTACGGGTGGCGATTGGTGAAGAATTTGGCTTAGGCACGGGCGAACTGGTGACAGGTAAACTCTATGGCGCCATGAATCAGGCGGGCTTTAAGATTTTTGATTGTAACTTTGCCGCCGATCTCACCATTATGGAAGAAGGCAGTGAGTTTATTCATCGCCTCCATGCCAATGTGAAAGGTGAAGAAAATGCAGGTGCATTGCCGCAGTTCACCTCCTGCTGCCCGGGCTGGGTACGCTACCTCGAAACCCGCTACCCTGCACTTTTACCCAACCTGTCAACCGCCAAATCGCCCCAGCAAATGGCCGGAACGGTTGCCAAAACTTACGGCGCCAAGGTGTATCAAATGCAGCCGGAGAATATTTTCACCGTCTCTGTGATGCCTTGTACCTCGAAAAAACTCGAAGCCTCACGCCCTGAATTTAACTCGGCTTGGCAATACCATCAGGAACATGGTGCTAACACGCCTTCGTACCAAGATATTGATGCCGTGCTGACCACAAGGGAAATGGCTCAATTGCTCAAAATGCTCGATATCGACCTCGCTAATACACCCGAATATCAAGGCGATAGCTTGTTCTCTGAATACACTGGCGCGGGCACTATCTTTGGTACCACAGGTGGCGTGATGGAAGCGGCATTACGTACCGCCCACAAGGTGCTCACTGGTACTGAAATGGCCAAATTAGAATTTGAACCCGTACGCGGGCTAAAAGGCGTCAAATCTGCTTCCGTCAGCCTGTTTGATACTCAGCTTAAGCAGAATGTGACCGTAAATGTCGCCGTAGTGCACGACATGGGCAACAACATCGAACCCGTGCTGCGCGATGTGATGGCAGGCACCTCTCCCTACCACTTTATTGAGGTGATGAACTGCGCAGGTGGTTGCGTTAACGGTGGAGGTCAACCTATTGAGGGTAAAGGCTCTTCATGGCTTGGTAACATTTAACGGGAAACAGAAATGAACAAGAAAAAACACCTATTTGCCGAGGACAGTTTCTTTCTGTCACGCCGTAAATTTATGGCTGTCGGCGCCGCGTTTGTGGCTGCGCTCGCGATCCCTATCGGCTGGTTCACCAGCAAGCTTGAGCGCCGTAATGAATACATTAAGGCCAGAAGCCAAGGGTTATATAAGGACGATAGCCTAGCGAAAAAACGTGTCAGCCACGCCAACCCCGCAGTTGAAAAGTACTACAAAGAGTTCGGTGGCGAGCCATTAGGACATATGTCCCACGAGCTGCTACACACCCACTTTGTCGATCGCACCAAATTAAGCTCTTGATTGGAGATGAGAAATGCATCAAGAACATGATATGAGACCCATTTTAAAACATCCGCTAAACGTCAGGATCTTCCACTACATCCTGCTGCTCAGCTTTTTGCCATTAGCCGCGACAGGTTTGTTATTGTTTTTTAAACCGCTTTCCCAAGAAGGTATGCAGCTAACCTATGATGTGCACATTATTGCAGGGATTGTTATGGCCCTCGATGCCGTGGCATTTACCATCATGGCATTCGATCGAGTGGTACTGTTTATCGCACGTGTGTTTAGTTTCTCAGGGCGCGATGTGAAATGGTTTATGGTGTTAGGCGGCTACCCACAGAAATTCTTACTGGGTAAAAAAGTGCCTATTCCACCGATGAACAAATACAACTCAGGCCAAAAACTCTTTGGTGCCTGCGTACTGATTGGCGGCACAGTGCTTATCCTCTCTGGTCTAGTGCTATGGCTTATCCCCCATGCTGCGCCGCGGGATATAGTGTGGTTTTTAGGTCAGGCTCATTTAGTGTCAGGTTTAGTGTTAACCGCCTTTTTACCCGTGCATCTTTTCCTCGCGGTGTACCGCTTTGATGATTTCAAAGCCATGATGATCCACGGCAATGTGCCCTACCATGATGCCGCTGAGTACACCCCTCTGTGGGTTAAAAATGAAATTGCCCCCGTCGCCACTAATGGTGAACAGCTGACAAGCAAATAGCTAAGTCTCCAGCGGCAGTTGCACACAACTGCCGCATTTTCGCATTCATACTCAAGGGCATAGATAACCATGAGCACACACGAGCATCATTCCATTACCGTCACTGACTATAATCCCAACGTCAGCTTTATCGACGATAAAGCGATTTGGCAGACCATTGAAGACGCCAGTAATCCAAGTCGCGAGCAAGTCCTCGCCATTCTCGACAAGGCGCGCCAGTGTGAAGGCTTAAGCATTAGCGAGACCGCCATTTTGCTGCAAAACCAAGATAAGGCCCTGGATGAAGCACTCTTTGCCGTTGCCCGTGAGATTAAGAACACCATTTACGGCAACCGTATTGTGATGTTTGCGCCGCTGTATGTATCCAACCATTGCGCCAACAGTTGTAGTTATTGTGGCTTTAACGCCGATAACCATGAGCTCAAACGTAAAACCTTAAAACAGGATGAGATCCGCCAAGAGGTTACGATCCTTGAAGAAATGGGTCACAAACGGATCCTTGCCGTTTATGGCGAGCATCCACGCAATAACGTGCAGGCCATTGTTGAAAGTATTCAAACCATGTACAGCGTTAAGCAGGGCAAGGGCGGAGAAATTCGTCGTATCAACGTCAACTGCGCGCCAATGAGTGTGGAGGACTTTAAGCAACTTAAAACCGCGGCGATAGGCACTTATCAATGCTTTCAAGAAACCTATCATCAAGACACCTACAGCCAAGTCCATCTTAAAGGTAAAAAACCGACTTTTTATACCGCCTCTACGCCATGCACAGGGCGATGGAAGCAGGAATCGACGATGTCGGTATCGGTGCGCTCTTTGGCCTGTATGATCATAGATTTGAGCTGCTCGCCATGCTCACCCATGTTCAGCAGCTCGAAAAAGATTGTGGCGTTGGCCCACACACTATCTCCTTCCCGCGGATTGAACCCGCACATGGTTCGGCTATCAGTGAAAAACCGCCCTATGAGGTCGATGATGACTGCTTTAAGCGCATTGTTGCCATCACTCGCCTTGCCGTGCCTTATACCGGGCTGATTATGAGCACGCGGGAAAGTGCGGCGCTGCGCAAAGAACTGTTAGAACTCGGGGTTTCACAAATCAGCGCAGGCTCGCGTACCGCACCGGGTGGTTATCAAGACAGCAAACAAAATCAACATGATGCCGAGCAATTCAGCCTTGGTGATCAACGAGAGATGGACGATATTATTTATGAGCTAGTGACTGATTCAGATGCTATTCCCTCTTTCTGCACGGGTTGTTACCGCAAAGGACGAACTGGCGATCACTTTATGGGATTAGCCAAACAGCAGTTTATTGGCAAATTCTGCCAGCCCAATGCCTTGATCACCTTTAAGGAATATTTGAACGATTACGCCAGTGAAAAGACTCGCGAGGCTGGCAATGCGCTGATAGAGCGAGAACTGGCTAAAATGAGCCCGTCACGGGCGCGCAATGTGCGCGGCTGCTTGCAAAAAACCGATGCGGGTGAACGGGATATCTATCTATAAATGGCATCTTATCTATTCTCAGATCTCGGCGTGCAGTTGCATTTCGGCCTTAACACTAGCGCCTTACTCAATGCGATAGAACGCGCTGATGAAATCGTGCTACACGCGGCCATTTACAGTAATTTTGCCGATAATGCCGTAGGGCAGTTGTTATTGCAGCGGCTACAAAACGCCAGCTTAAAGCAACTCACCCTCATTAAACTTGAGCCCACTCGTCTATGGCGGGATGAGTTTGCCACCATCCTAAGGCCCGAGATGCCGCTGCAAGAGGTTGAGCAGCTATATGATATTTCCCGCCACTGGTGCGCCGAGCTTAAAAAGCAGTTTCCTGAGACAGTCAATTTAGTTTCGACCCAAGCGCTACCACTGCAACCTATATTGCTGATTGGCGATAGACTCTTTGTCGGCCACTACGCCCATAGCCATACCACTTCAGCTCAGGGGCTTTGGCTGGAGTTTGACATCCTTGCTTTAGGCCTTGCACCAAACAGCTTAATCGATTGGTTTGATACTGGCGTCCCCAGTGAGCAAAACTCAGCGGTAGAAGTGGCCCTAGGCTGTTATGTTGAAGAATGCCGCCGCGCAGTGGGCGATCTTTGGTATCAGAGCTTGATTGAGCTAGATAAAGGGCGTAACTAATGATCTCTAACCCGCCCGCGCCAGTCACTCAGCCAACGTCCGTTAAACCGACCTTGCTTAAGCCCACAGCGTTTTCCTATGCCGAAATCCTTTCGCTACTTCAGGGGCAAGACGATGAATGGCTATTTAGTCGCGCCCAGCTCGCCACTGAATTGCAATTTAATCAACAGGTGTATTTACGCGGCATTGTTGAGTTTTCAAATCACTGTCGTAACCACTGCCATTACTGTGGTTTACGCAGCGAAAATCGACAGGTAACACGCTATCGGCTCTCGAACGAAGAAATCCTTCACGCAGTGGATAGCATAGCCGAGCTGGGACTAGGTACTGTGGTGCTGCAATCGGGAGATGACTTTACCTACAGCGGCAATCGTATCAGTACCCTTATTACTGAAATTAAACGTCACCACAATTTAGCAATCACTCTGTCACTGGGTGATCGCAAACATCAAGAGCTGGAAAAATGGCGCGAAGCGGGTGCCGATCGCTATTTACTCAAGATGGAAACCTTCGACCGCGCCCTCTTTGCTCGGTGTCGCCCTAAAGCCAATTTTGACGAGCGCATTGCAAGGCTCAATTATCTTAAGTCTCTGGGATATCAAACTGGCTCAGGGATTATTGTCGATTTACCGGGAATGACTGATGCGATTTTAGCGTGTGATATTCAGCATTTATCGGAGTTGCAGCTCGATATGCTGGCCTGTGGCCCCTTTATTGCCCATCACCAAACACCGTTTGCGACTTCCCCCAATGGCAGCGCCCTTAAGAGTCATAGGGTGAGTGCTATTTTGCGACTGATGAATCCGGGGGCGAATATTCCTGCCACCAGTTCCCTCGACGCCCTCGAAAAAGGCGCAAGGGAACTGGCACTCAAACGCGGATGTAATGTGCTTATGCCCTCCTTCACCCCAGCACAAGTCAGTGGCGATTACAGCATCTATCCGGGAAAAAACCAGCAACAAAACCCAGCAGCAGAGCGACTTAACCAAGTCTGCCAGCAAATTCAACGCCACGGGCTAATCCCCTCCTTTAGCCGTGGTGATTCAAAAAGGACCCAATATGTGTCAAGGCATTAATCCACAAGAGCATAGCCAAACCCAATCGGCACCAAGAGGAATGCGCTACCATATCGCCTTGGTCGGTCGGCGTAATTCGGGGAAATCCTCCCTACTTAATATGCTTGCAGGGCAGCAAATCTCGATAGTATCCGATATAAAAGGCACAACCACAGATGCCGTGGCCAAGGCCTATGAGTTACAACCCTTAGGGCCGGTGACCTTTTACGATACCGCTGGCATAGACGATGAAGGGACATTAGGAATGATGCGAGTGAGCGCCACTCGCAGAGTGTTGTTTCGCTCCGATATGGCACTCTTAGTCGTTGATGAGCACGGGCTGTGCCCTTCAGACATGGCATTAATTGACGAAATACAGCAATTAGAAATGCCAATACTTGTGGTATTCAATAAGGCCGATATCTGCCTCCCCAAAGCTGAGGATATTGCCTTTTGCCAGACTCAATCCTTACCCTTTATTGTCGTTTCTGCCGCCACAGGTCTTGCAGGTAAACAGCTTAAGCAGTTGATGGTCGAATTAGCACCTGCGGAGTATAAGCAGGAGCCGCTCCTAGCGGGCGACCTCTATCAAGCAGGGGACGTTATTCTCTGTGTCGTCCCTATCGATATGGCCGCACCTAAAGGGCGTTTGATCCTGCCACAGGTGCAGATACTGCGTGAGGCGCTTGATCGCAACGCCATCGCAATGGTCGTCAAAGAAACAGAACTAACGCAGGCATTATCAGTGGTTACGCCTAAGCTGGTGATTTCTGATGCTCAAGCAATTAAGCAAGTCGCCGCCACAGTGCCAGACGCAGTCCCTCTCACCACCTTCTCAACCTTATTTGCCCGATTTAAAGGCGATTTAGCCGTTCTCGCTGCGGGAGCTGATGCTTTAGATAAATTGCAAGATGGTAATAAAGTGCTCATCGCCGAAGCCTGTAGTCACAATGTGCAGGAGGACGATATTGGCCGAGTTAAACTTCCCCGCTGGATAAATAGCTACACCGGCAAACAACTCCAGTTTGTAGTCACATCTGGGCACGACTTTCCCGATGATTTAGAACAATATGCCCTCGTCATCCACTGCGGCGCTTGTATGTTTAACCGCAATGAAATGCTCCGTCGCATTCGTGAATGTCAACGGCGGCAGGTGCCTATCACTAACTATGGGGTGGCGATTTCTAAATTACAGGGCGTGCTACCGCGAGTGCTTGCGCCTTTTAACAACAGTCCGCAGCAATAACATATTGAGCCTTAGTGCCAGGCTTAGCTGCGATGAAGTAGCTAAGCCTGTTTATCCTTGATGCTTGACAAACAACCACTTACACAACAATACGAACTAAATCGCGCCCATAAAAAAACACCGCCGAAGCGGTGTTTTTCATTTAAAGCAGTTGGTAATTAAGCTTCTGCAACGATAGAAACTTTAACAACAGCTTTAACTTCAGTGTGTAACTGAACTTCAACTTCGAAGTCGCCAGTAGTACGCAGAGCGCCTAATGGTAAACGAACTTCTGATTTAGCCAGTTCAACGCCAGCAGCAGTTACTGCATCAGCGATGTCACGGTTGCCAACTGAACCAAACAGTTTGCCTTCATCACCCGCTTTAGAAGCAATAACAACAGCTTCCAGAGCAGCGATTTTCTCAGCACGTTGGTTAGCAGCAGCCAGATCAGCAGCGATTTTAGCTTCTAATTCAGCGCGACGAGCTTCAAATACTTTAACGTTGCTTTCGTTAGCAACAACAGCTTTACCTTGTGGCAGCAGGTAGTTACGAGCGTAACCAGCTTTAACTGCAACTTGGTCACCCAGGTTACCCAGGTTAGCGATTTTATCAAGCAGAATAACGTTCATTATCAAATCCTCTATATTCGATTAGGAATACTGCAATTACTGATGTAAATCAGTGTATGGCAGTAGAGAAAGATAACGAGCACGCTTGATAGCGCGAGCTAGTTGACGCTGATATTTAGCACTAGTACCAGTGATACGGCTTGGAACGATTTTGCCGCTTTCAGTGATGTAGTTCTTTAAAGTAACGATATCTTTGTAATCAATTTCTGCAACACCTTCAGCGGTGAAACGGCAGAACTTGCGACGACGGAAATAACGTGCCATTTGACAGTCTCCTAAGTTTTCAATTCGACATTTTCGGCATGGATGACTAAGCGATTTTGGCCATTTCGCCCCTGTTGAAGCGTCATAAAACCTTGTACTTGTACTTCCACACCTGCTTTCAGATTATCTGCCACGCTTTCAAAACGTGGTCCACTCAATATCACTTGTATTTGAACGTAGACATTGCGGAGCATATCTGCTTCATAACGCTGCGATTTGTGTTCTAGCATGATCACACTATGTGCAATGCCTGCCGGGCTTTTAAAGCGTCTGGAACGGGTTATGGTTCCTGACAACACCAAGTTATTGGTGGTCACAGAAAAACTTACTCAGCGATTTCTTCAGCGTTAGCTTCATCATATGAGCGGTCGCCAGCTGGGCCACGACGTGAATCGCGCTCATCTTTAGCTTTCGCCATTGGAGATGCTTCAGTAACGGCAACTTTAGTACGCATTACCATGTTACGCAGAACTGCGTCGTTGAAACGGAAAGCAGTTTCTAGCTCTTCAATCGTCTCTGCTGGTGCTTCAACGTTCATCAGAACATAGTGAGCTTTATGCAGATCTTGGATTGGGTAAGCCAGTTGACGACGGCCCCAATCTTCTAAACGGTGGATTTTGCCGTTAGCTTCGGTGATAACACCGGTGTAACGCTCAATCATACCTGGTACTTGTTCACTTTGATCTGGGTGAACCATAAATACGATTTCGTAATGACGCATTTATTGCTCCTTACGGTTATGTAGCCTCGTTATTGGCTCAGTCAAACCAAATAGAGGCAAGGAACGAAAATAGTGACTGATTTGAGCGCGAGATAGTACAGAAAGCAGACGCGAAACTCAAGCAATAACTTTGCCTCAACCCCCAATACAGGTATGATGACGCCTCACCCCTATTCGGATATCAGACACCGGCCACTCAAGAACCCATACTAATGTTACGAGCAATGCTAAAAGTTATCGCCCCTTTGAGTTTTTTTTGCCTATCTTTTCCTGCACTTGCGCTTGTTCCTCCCGATTATCAGGAGCCACCAAGTGATTTGACTGCAGAAGTCGAAGCCGGCTTACAATTGAACACAGGCAATACCGAATCGAGCAGTTTTAATGGTCGAACCCAACTGATTTACGATACTAAACAAACTAAGCAGGAAGCGACGCTAAAAGCGTATTTTGCTTCTGAAAAAAATCAAACCACCTCAGAAAAGTACGAACTCCAGCTTCAAAGCAACTATAAACTCAACAAAGGTTATATCTTCGGCCGTGGCGACTTCACTTGGGATCAGTTTGGTAGTTATACCCAAATCTCAACTATTTCTTCGGGTTATGGTTTTAACGCAATTAGTAGCTACAAGACCAAACTTAGTCTCGAAATCGGCCCAGGTTATCGATACAACTTGCCTGCCGAGTCAGTCGCAGAGCCAGACCCCGCTCCCGAAAAGGATGTGATCCTACGTACTGCGGCAAAGTTTTCTCAAAAATTACAGGAATACACCAGTATCAATGCCGATCTCACCGCCGAAGTGGGCGAAAATAACAACACCCTGACTCTCGATATGAACTACAAAAATTTAGTATTTCAGGATTGGGCCTTTAAAATCGGCATGAACATCAAGTTCACCGAAGTGGTTCCTGAGGGCAGCCAGCAGACGGATACCATCACCACCTTTAACTTGCTGTATACCTTTAGATAAACAAGCAATAAAACGATTTGGCTGGCACAACAATTCCCCACTCAGCCAAATCCCATTTCAGCACAATTTAGTGACCCACACATAAAAACGATAAATTAGTCGATAAATTCCAACATTTTGCAACACGGAATAAACACCGACTGCTGATATACTCTCCCTGGCAATCATACAAGGAGCAGTTAATGACAAACCCGCTACGTACTTTCGCCTCTTTATATAGCACGACGTTATTAACAGTGCTGGCTGGCGGTTTACTCACCACATATTTAGGCCTTAGGCTCTCGGTGATGCATGTTCCGCAGTTGTGGATAGGTAGCATGATGTCGGCCTACTATGTCGGCCTTGTCGCAGGATCTAAGATTGGCCACCGGCTAATCGCCCAAGTCGGACATATCCGTGCCTTTGTCGCTAGTGCTGGGATCGTTGCCGCCTCCGCACTGGGTCATGCACTCGTAGATGAGTTGGCGATTTGGATCCTGTTAAGGCTTATCGTTGGTATGGGAATGATGTGCCAATACATGGTGCTCGAAAGTTGGCTGAATGAACAGGCTGAAAGCAGCCAACGCGGCACTGTGTTTGCCAGCTACATGATAGTCTCGTACTTCGGTTTGATCTTGGGCCAAGGTGCCATCAGCCTCTATCCTGAACTCGGTCTAGAGCCGCTGTTACTGATCGCCATCTGCTTTGCCCTGTGTATTGTCCCGATTTCTTTAACGCGGCGTATTCACCCAGCACCACTGGTGCCCGCCCCCTTAAAAATTGCTCACTATTGGCGCAAAGCGCCGCAGGCACTAACGACAATTGCCATTGGCAGCATGATTGTCGGCTCCTTTTACGGTTTGGCGCCTGCTTATGCGAGCAACTTAGGTTTACCGCCCGAGAAGGTGGCCACCTATATGACAGCAACCATTCTCGCGGGCCTACTCGCCCAATGGCCAATGGGAAAATTATCTGACATTATGTCCCGCAGTCGACTTATCCGCATCAACTGTGTACTGCTTGGGATCTTAGCATTAGCTATCGCTCTCACTCCCTATCATCCCACTCTCTCACTGGTGATGACGTTTCTGTTCGGCATTCTTGGCTTTACCTTCTATCCCTTGGCAACCGCACTGGCTAATTCCCGTGTCGAGCAAAGTGAAAGGGTAGGTCTATCGGCAACCATTTTGCTCACCTTTGGCATGGGCGCCAGCATCGGCCCATTAATCGCCTCGACTCTTATGCAATGGTTTGGCAACAGCATGCTCTATGGCTTTATGTCGGCCTGTACCTTAATCCTGTTTTTACGGCTACGTTATGTTCACTCACAGCAAAAAACCGAAACCAGTGTCACCCAAGACTACATCATGGCGACCGGTGACTTAGTCTCATCACCACTGGCTGCGGCGCTTGACCCGAGGGTGGATGTTGAATCGGTGCAGGAACACATGACACCAACACAGCAGGAAGATGAAGAAGATTTAGGTGCCGATGCCCTTGTTGAAGATTCAGATCATGATAACGAGCAACAGCTAACATTCGAGTTTGAATTTCACCCAGCGCCCAGCTTTATCCACGATGAGACAAACGAGGTGGACGAATCCAACCTCGATGCTATTAAAACCAATTAAGGGTTGATTTAGGCAATAAAAAAGACGGGCTCGCCCGTCTTTTTTTATTGATATATATCAATTAGCTACGGCGTTGACGCACGGCTTCGAATAGGCAAATACCCGTGGCGACCGACACGTTTAAGCTAGAGACGCTTCCCGACATCGGAATCGAAACTAAAGTATCGCAACATTCACGACTTAAGCGGCGTAAACCTTTGCCTTCGGCGCCCATCGCAATCGCCAGCGGCCCTTTAAGATCGGCTTGATAAAGCTCGCAATCCGCTTCACCCGCCGTGCCGACAATCCACACGCCCTTTTCCTGCAGATGGCGCATAGTGCGGGCGAGGTTAGTCACTTGGAATAACGGCACGGTTTCAGCTGCGCCGCAAGCGACCTTACTAACCACAGCCGTTAAGCCAACGGAGTTATCCTTTGGCACAATAATGCCCTGCACGCCCGCCGCATCGGCGTTACGTAAGCAGGCACCTAGGTTATGCGGATCGGTAACGCCATCTAAAATCAATAAAAACGGTAAGTCGGTCTTTGCTAACAGCTCATCTAAGTCATGCTCACCAAGGATTTTAGCCGCTTTCACACGGGCAATAATACCTTGGTGCTGAGTACTTTCGGCTTTCTCGTCCAACACTTTGCGTGAAGTCACTTGAATGCTCGTGCCAAAGGCTTTCGCTTGACGGATCAGCGGGGTTAAACGCTCATCCTCACGGCCCTGCAACAACCAAAGTTCAATAATGCGCTCAGGGCTGTGTTTTAGCAGCGCTTCAACCGCGTGGATCCCAAAAATAATATCTTGTTTTTTCATTTACTTCTTTCTCGTGCTCCGCTTCGCGGCCTTTGGCTTTTTCGCCGTATCTTTTACACTTTTCTTAGGCTTAGTGCCCGCTTTAGACTTAGACTTACTCGCCGCTTTGTCTGAACCCGCTTTCGCTTTAACGCCAGTCGATTTAGCCGTTTTCGCCATTTTCGCGCCTTCGCGGTTTACCCGCTCACGGGCTGTCATGGGTTTTTCTCGACTAGGTGCCGCCTTGCGGCGACTGCCTTTACCACTATCGCCAATCATGACTAAGTCAATCTGTCTATCATCCAAGTTTACCGCGGCCACTTTTACCGTAACGGGGTCACCCACTTGATAGATTTGACCTGTGTGCTCACCAATCAAACGCTGACGCATAGGATCGAACTGGTAATAATCGCTGCCCAGACTAGAAATATGCACTAAGCCATCGATAAATAAGTCATTTAAGCGAACGAATAAACCAAAGTTAGTGACAGAGGCTATCACGGCTTCGAAAGTGTCACCCACATGGTCCTGCATAAATTCACATTTAAGCCAGTCGCTTACATCACGTGTTGCTTCATCGGCGCGGCGTTCAGTCGTAGAACATTCTTCGCCTAATTTATCTAATTCATCGAGTTGATAGTGGTAGCCACCATCGGGAGTCCATTTCTCATTGGCTTCACCTTTTTCTTTCGCCAACAAATAGCGGATCACTCGGTGCAGCACTAAGTCAGGATAACGACGAATAGGCGAGGTAAAATGCGCGTATTCTTCCAGTGCCAAACCAAAATGACCTTCGTTATCAGGCGTGTATATAGCTTGGCGCATAGAGCGCAGCAACATCACTTGAATAAGTTCAGCATCGGGACGGTCGGCAATCTGCAACATCACATTTTGATAATCTGCAGGCGTTGGCTCAAGCCCACCGCCCATGCTCAAACCACGCTCAGCTAAAAACTCTTTAAAGTTTGCCAGTTTCTGCTCAGAGGGCGACTCGTGCACTCGATAGAGGATTTCACCCTTATGCTTTTTCACAAACTTCGCGGCAGACACGTTCGCCAAAATCATACATTCTTCAATGATTTTATGAGCTTGATTACGCGCTCTTGGCACAATCTTATCGATCTTGCGCTGTTCGTTAAAAATAAACTGCGTTTCTATCGTCTCAAATGCTATCGCACCGCGCTCTGCGCGCTGTTCATCAAGCGCTAAATAAAGCGACTGTAAGCATTGAAGATGTGGAAAGAGTGCTTCATGTTCAGGCGCAATCGGCCCACCTTCGAGCATCGCAGCGACTTGGGTGTAGGTAAAGCGCGCGTGTGAATGCATCACCGCCGGATAAAACTTATAACCCGATAACTTACCGCGGGCTGAAACCGTCATCTCTGCAACCATACACAGGCGGTCAACATGAGGATTGAGTGAACACAAGCCATTAGAGATTTTCTCCGGCAACATTGGGATCACTTGCGATGGGAAGTACACCGAGTTACCACGGGCACGGGCTTCAGTATCTAAGGCCGAATCGGTGCGCACATAATAGCTTACATCGGCAATCGCCACCCACAGACGCCAACCACCACTGGGTTTAGCTTCGGCATAAACAGCATCGTCAAAGTCGCGGGCATCTTCACCATCGATGGTCACTAAGGGTAGATCACGCAGATCGACACGACCCACTTTATCAGACTCAGTTACTTCATCGGGAATACGGCGCAGTTTCTTTTCAATGGCGGCCGACCACGTATGGGGAAGATCGTAATTGCGCAGGGCTATTTCGATTTCCATTCCCGGTGCCATTTGCTTGCCAAGCACTTCGGTCACTTTGCCTGCGGCTTTAACAAATCGACCGGGACGACGGGTTAATTCTACCACCACCACATCGCCTTGACGGGCGCCATTGCGATCTTCACTAGCGATTAAAATTTCTTGGGTAATGCGCTTATCATCGGCAATCACAAATGCCATGCCACTGTCGACATGGAATCGACCAACAATCGCAGCACTACGGGGCTGGATCAAACGGACAATACGGGCTTCTCGACGACCTTTACGATCCATACCGGCTTTTTGTGCCAGCACTTTATCGCCATGGAAATACATCAGCATGTCGCGATTTGAGATAAATAAATCGTCGCCACCTTCGTCAGGTTTAAAGAAGCCGTAGCCTTCTCTGTGCCCAAGAACAATGCCGGAGATCAGATCCATTTTTTCAGGTAAGCCGTAGCTTTGACCGCGGGTAAATACCAATTCACCGTCGCGCTCCATCGCCCGTAAACGGCGGCGCAGGGCTTCTAATTGCTCTTCATCATGGATCTGTAGTGCAGCAGCGATGCTGTCACGGGTAATAGGTGATTTTTGAGAACGTAAGTACTCGATAATATACTCACGACTTGGGATAGGGTTTTCGTACTTATCCTGTTCACGCTCGAAATGAGGGTCTTTGATCATTCAATATCCAATATTTTTGTCTCAATCAGTAGAGACAACTCAACGGGTTCGCAAGTGCTCTTGCTGGGCCCGCGCCACTGCACTGGCGGGCATTTTAGCGGCTAACACCTGCAGTAATGACAAGGCTTTTTTCTTAGTCGCCTCATCGGTAAATACATTGTTGTATAACCAGTTATAGGCCATTTCATAGTCTCTTGGACTACCATAACCTTCACCGTATAAACGGACCAGCATCATCCGCGCGGCTAAACTACCGCTCGCTGCCGCTGGCAATAAATAATTGACCGCACGGTCTTTATTACGAATAACAAACTTACCATTTTGATAATATTCGGCAAGTTTCACCATAGCCTCGGGGCTGCCCTGCTCAGCTGCATCACGCAATAACCCCATCCCTTTGACCGCATTGGCTTTTACACAGGTTCCGTGGTTGAGCATTTCTCCCCACAAAAACTGATACAGGGGCTGCTTTAAGACTTCTGCGCGCGCTTCGATGTCTTGCACTAACTGACAGTCATCTTGTTTGACTCTTGCCAAATACTTTTCACCGCGGATCATTTCAAGCAATTGATCTTGAGAATAAATATCCACCGCCTGTGTTTCAGCAAAGCACATTGAAGATACTAAGGGCAGCAGCGCAACTAATGCAGTACGTAGCATAACGACTCTCAATGACAATAAGGTGAATACTTGCATCGGCAGTATAACCTATTTCTTGAGCTCGAACCGAATTTCTAACCACGAAAGCAAACAGGAAGGAACAGCAGAGGGTGAAAAGGCCGTGAAACACGGCCTCTACGATTTTAGTTAAACGGGCTAACTAAAATCATCGTCTCATTACGGTCTGGACCGGTAGAAATGATGTCGATCGGCGTTTCTAACAACTCTTCAATACGCTTGATGTAGTTGATAGCTGCTTGCGGTAACTGATCTAAAGAGGTCGCACCGAAAGTTGACTCGCTCCAGCCTGGCATAGTTTCATAAACAGGAGTGACCTGCTCATAACCTTCAGCTGCTAATGGCGTAACCTTAGAGATAGTGCCATCTGGATGTTGATAACCCACACAGATCTTCACTTCTTTCAGGCCATCAAGTACGTCTAACTTAGTTAAGCAGAAGCCGCTTACGCTGTTGATTTGTACTGCGCGGCGCATTGCCACTGCATCTAACCAACCTGGACGACGTTTACGACCAGTAGTAGCACCAAATTCATGACCTTTAGTCCCTAAATGATCACCCACTTCACATAAGAGTTCAGTTGGGAAAGGACCAGCTCCCACGCGAGTGGTGTATGCCTTCATGATACCTAAGACATAGTCTAAATGACGTGGACCAAAGCCGCTGCCTGTCGCCACACCACCTGCGGTCGTATTTGACGAAGTCACAAACGGATAAGTACCGTGGTCAATGTCTAACAGTGTACCTTGTGCACCTTCGAACAGGATTGGCTCACCCGCTTTACGCGCGTTATCCAAAAGTTCAGTCACGTCAACACACATGCTCTTCAGATAGTCAGCTAAGGCTAACGCATCGCTCAGTGTTTGCTCGTAATCTACGGCGTCAACTTTGTAGTACTCTGTCAGCATAAAGTTATGATATGCCATAACTTCTTTCAGCTTTTCAGCAAATAGTTCAGCATTGAACAGATCGCCAACACGCAGACCGCGACGGGAAATCTTATCTTCATACGCAGGACCAATACCACGACCCGTAGTACCAATAGCTTTGTTACCGCGCGCTTTTTCGCGAGCGATGTCTAAGGCACAGTGGAATGGTAGGATCAGCGGACATGCTTCAGAGATCAGCAGACGTTCCTCAACTGGAATGCCGCGCTCTTTGAGCATTTTGATCTCTTTCATCAGTGCGTCAGGTGCAAGCACCACACCGTTACCGATAATGCATTTCACATTGTCGCGTAGGATACCTGATGGGATCAGATGAAGTACGGTTTTATCGCCATTGATCACAAGAGTGTGACCCGCGTTGTGACCGCCTTGGTAGCGAACTACATATTTTGCCTGTTCTGTTAGAAGGTCGACAATCTTACCTTTTCCTTCGTCACCCCATTGGGTGCCGAGAACAACTACGTTTTTGCCCATTGTTTGCTGCAAGGTTGTGGTTAAAAAAGAATTCTAACAGATTTTAAACCGCAAGTGGTAAGGCATTTATGAAAAAATAATCAAAATGACCAGCCCAGCGGTGACTAAAGAACCGCCAATCCGGCGTAAAACTTGCTGATTTTGATGGGAAAGCTCATTTAAATATCGGCGCCATTTATTAGGGAATAACAAAGGCCCCACGCCCTCTAAAATCAGCACCAATGCCACGGCCAACATAAATAACTGTAAGCTCATCTTCCCCTCTCTTCGAACAGTCAGCAAAAAACACTTTCATTAACGCGAGCATAGCCAATTTTAGGCAATAAAAAACCCAGCATAAGCTGGGTTTTTTGATATTCCAAAACGTATTAACGCTTAGAGAATTGTGGCTTACGACGTGCTTTACGTAGACCCACTTTCTTACGCTCAACTTTACGAGCGTCACGGGTTACGAAACCAGCAGAACGTAATGATGGACGCAGAGCTTCATCTAATTGCATCAGAGCACGAGTAATACCGTGACGGATTGCACCTGCTTGGCCAGTGATACCACCGCCCTTAACAGTTACATAGATGTCCAGCTTGTCAGTCATTTCAACTAGTTCTAATGGTTGACGAACAACCATACGAGCAGTTTCACGACCAAAGTATTGGTCCAAAGGACGTTGATTTACAACGATGTTGCCACTACCAGCTTTAGCGAATACGCGTGCTGTAGAGGTTTTGCGACGGCCAGTGCCGTAGTACTGAGTTGCAGCCATTTGCTTAATCCCGTTTAGATATCAAGAACTTGAGGTTGTTGTGCAGCGTGGTTATGTTCTGCGCCAGCGTAAACTTTCAGTTTACGGAACATGGCACGGCCCAGAGGACCTTTTGGTAACATACCCTTAACTGCTTTCTCGATGATCATTTCTGGCTTGTGAGCTTGCAGCTTTTCAAAGCTGATTTGCTTGATGCCACCAGGGAAGCCTGAGTGCGAGTAGTACGTCTTGCCTTGCGCTTTGTTACCAGTAACAGTAACTTTCTCAGCGTTGATAACGATGATGTAATCACCAGTGTCAACGTGAGGAGTGTATTCTGGCTTGTGCTTACCGCGTAAACGCAGAGCGATTTCGGTAGCGATACGACCTAAAGTTTTGCCGTCAGCATCAACGACGAACCAGTCACGAGTTACAGTTTCTGGTGTAGCAGTAAAAGTCTTCATTATTACAAAAACCCAAAGTTAATTTTCTGTCTCACATGTTGCTTGCAATGACAAACAACACAAAATTGCCTTTCAGTACCCCTTCGAGTACTTAACTCGGCGTACAACTTCCACCTAGTTTGGTGGAGTAACGTGGGCAGGTGGCGGATTATAGACAAACGTGAGTTAAAAATCACCTGATATTTTGACAAAAATCATAAAAATTCGATCGATGTGGCTCATTACTACGCTAAGGAATGAGCCACTGAAGATTTGTCGAGAAAAACCCCGCAAAGCACGCTCTGCAATAGTCTAAGACTTAGGGTAAATGCTCTGATTTTAAGTAATCGTGGGATTGCATTTCAATCAAACGGGAACGACAACGTCTGAATTCAAAACTCAATAAGCCGTCGGCATAAATGTCTTCTAACGGCACCTGCGCGGACACGATCAATTTAACGTTGCGCTCGTAAAACTCATCCACCATGGCCAAAAAGCGTCTGGCGATATCATCACCCGTTAAAAATGCGCCCATTTGCTCAATGCCACTCACCAGCACGGTATGATAAATCCGCGCCAGTTCCATATAATCCCGCTGACTACGGGGGCCATCACATAAGGCTCTAAAATCAGCAAGCAACACACCTTGCGCCTGTTGGCGAATGGATATTTCACGGCCTTCGATTTCAATCGCGTCAGTTGAAACCTCGGCCTCAGGCGCTAACTGACGGAAATAACGCAGCAAGTTAGTATCGGCCTGCTCATCAAGTGGATAGTGGTAAATTTCCGCCTGCTCTAACGTCCGTAGACGGTAGTCGATCCCCGAATCCACATTTAATACTTCACAATGCTGATTGATCAGCGCGATCGCAGGAAGAAATCGCGCCCGTTGCAACCCATTTTTATATAGGTCATCGGGGATGATATTTGAGGTAGCCACTAAGACCACGCCTTCTTTAAAGAGCGCTTGGAATAAGGTGCCAAGCAACATGGCGTCGGTGATATCTGACACGAAAAACTCATCAAAACAAATGACTTTATATTTTGCCGCCATTTGTTTGGCAATCACTAATAATGGATCGCGCGTACCTTTAAGCGTGTCTAAATCTAAATGCAGTTGATGCATAAAACGATGAAAGTGCGCCCTTAACTTTTGATTGCCAGGTAATGCATCAAAAAAGGTGTCCATCAAATAGGTTTTACCGCGGCCTACGCCTCCCCAAAGATAAAGCCCTTTTGTAGGCGCGGGTGCCGACTTTAAGCCAAAAGAGGTCAATAGCTTACCAAATAAAGAGTTAGGCTCTTCGGCTGCGGTGAGATCCTCATAAACGCGTTGCAGCGCCTTTACCGCCATTTCCTGCGCCGGATCATGGGAAAAACCATCACGAGTAAGATCTTTTTGATAATGCTGCCAAGGGCTTAACTGGGGCACGTTATTATTCTCTTTTATCCTTTGGAAAAACTGCGTCGATATTAACACGGCCAAGATGACGCAGCATATATTTATACCCCATCAACTTGGATCTGTAGTGAGCTCGCGGAGAGGCCTAGCACAACGGCTTAATATGATAAAACTGATTAGGAAGAACTATGCTGTTAGCTGATTAAACTCAATGATTGGAAGTTATTAGGACTTGAAAAATACCTTAAAAGCCCACAAGTTTCACTTCAGTTACAGTCAATAAAATGTTGATAAAATAACCGTTAAGAAATTAACCTTTGTTAATATTGATGAACTTTTTCAATGAGGTGCGTGTCCGAATGGTTACCTAGGCAAATAGCCGGTACCGATACAGATTCGATCTGGTGCGGACACAAACTGACGACGCATTACATCCAGATCCTTGATCCCTTATTTGGAGTTATGAATAGATGAAAACGAAATTATCTGTACTTTCAGCCGCAATGTTAGCCGCAACCCTGACAATGATGCCTGCGGTGTCACAGGCCGCTATTCCGCAATCTGTTGAGGGACAACCCATTCCCAGCCTTGCGCCTATGCTAGAGCGCACGACTCCCGCAGTGGTTTCTGTCGCGGTGTCTGGCACACATGTGTCCAAACAACGCGTACCCGATGTGTTCCGCTATTTCTTCGGCCCGAATGCACCGCAGGAACAAGTACAAGAGCGTCCATTTAGAGGCTTAGGCTCTGGTGTGATTATCGATGCTGACAAAGGCTATATTGTCACCAATAACCATGTGATTGACGGTGCCGATGATATCCAAGTTGGCTTACATGACGGCCGTGAAGTCAAAGCCAAATTGATTGGTACCGACTCAGAGTCCGACATTGCTTTGCTGCAAATTGAAGCAAAAAATCTAGTCGCAATTAAAACCTCCGACTCAGATGAGCTGCGTGTTGGTGACTTTGCCGTGGCTATTGGTAACCCCTTCGGTCTAGGACAAACCGTGACCTCAGGGATTGTCAGTGCCCTAGGCCGTAGTGGTTTAGGCATTGAAATGCTTGAAAACTTTATCCAAACCGACGCTGCTATCAATAGTGGTAACTCGGGCGGCGCGCTGGTTAACCTTAAAGGTGAACTGATCGGTATTAACACGGCTATCGTCGCACCAAACGGTGGTAACGTCGGTATCGGTTTTGCGATTCCCGCAAACATGGTGAAAAACCTCGTGGCTCAAATTGCCGAACACGGTGAAGTTCGCCGTGGCGTGCTGGGGATTTCAGGCCGTGATTTAGATAGCCAACTTGCCCAAGGCTTTGGGTTAGACACTCAGCACGGGGGCTTTGTGAATGAAGTCACTGCGGGCAGTGCTGCCGAAAAAGCAGGTATTAAAGCGGGCGATATTATTGTCAGCGTGGATGGACGAGCAATTAAGTCGTTCCAAGAGCTGCGAGCTAAAGTGGCAACCATGGGCGCAGGCGCCAAGGTCGAACTGGGCCTTATCCGTGATGGTGATAAGAAGACCGTGAGTGTCACCTTAGGCGAAGCTAGCCAAACTACTGAAAAAGCGGCTGGTGCTGTACATCCTATGTTGCAAGGAGCCTCATTAGAAAATGCCTCTAAAGGGGTTGAAATTACCGATGTCGCGCAAGGCTCGCCTGCGGCAATGAGTGGTCTGCAAAAAGGCGATTTGATTGTCGGTATCAATCGTTCTGCGGTGAAAGATCTCAAATCACTCAAGGAACAGCTCAAAGATCAAGAAGGTGCTGTAGCCCTGAAGATCCTGCGTGGTAAGAGCTTATTGTACCTAGTACTGCGTTAATCGATACGCCAGTCTGATTTATATCCCATTATCAGATGCGGATCAGCATAGGGAACGCGCGTTCCCTATGCTTTAACTTGTTAAACATGTTAATCTAACTCACCTTTTTCAATATTTAGCCTGCCATGACAATAAAAGAAACCCTGTTATATCTCGGTAAAGCCGTGCTTTTCGGCCTTATCATGGCGGCCATGTTTTTATTGGTGACTCACTACTTCGATAATAAGAGTCTTGGCAATTCACTTCTGCAAAACCGCGGTAATAATACAGTTGAACTGTCCTTTGCTAAGGCAGTCCGCCGCGCAGCACCTGCCGTAGTCAATATTTACAGTTTAAGTATCGATCAGAGCCGTCCATTGAATTCTGGCTCACTCCAAGGTTTAGGATCTGGGGTGATCATGAGTAAAGAAGGCTATATTCTCACGAATTATCATGTCATTAAAAAAGCCGATGAAATTGTAGTCGCCCTACAAGATGGCCGCAAATTCACCTCGGAAGTCGTAGGTTTTGATCCCGAAACCGATCTTTCTGTGCTTAAGATCGAAGGCGATAATCTTCCTACTGTGCCAGTCAATCTCGACAGCCCACCACAGGTTGGCGATGTGGTATTAGCCATTGGTAACCCTTATAACCTTGGGCAAACCATTACCCAAGGTATTATCAGCGCCACGGGTCGTAACGGCTTGAGTTCGGGTTATTTAGACTTTTTACAGACCGATGCTGCGATTAACGCCGGTAACTCAGGCGGCGCCTTAATCGACACTAATGGTAGCCTGATTGGTATCAACACCGCCGCCTTCCAAGTGGGCGGCGAAGGTGGCGGCCACGGCATTAACTTCGCGATCCCGATTAAACTGGCCCACAGCATTATGGGTAAACTGATTAAAAATGGTCGAGTGATCCGTGGTGCCTTAGGGATCTCTGGCGAACCGATTAACCCAGTTGTGGCACAAATCCTCAACCTGCCCGATTTACGTGGTGTATTAGTTACTGGTGTCGATCCTAATGGTCCAGCGGCACGAGCGCAGCTACAACCAAGGGATGTAATCATCAAATACGGCGACGAAGATGTGCCTGGGGTCGAAATGCTGATGGATAGAATTGCCGAAACTACGCCCGGCAAGAAAATCATGATGACGGTTATTCGCCAAGGTAAACAGCAGGAACTACCCGTTATTATCGATGAAAAAGTCGTCGTCGATAATTAAGCTCAGTAACTGACTTTGTTAATCTCAGAATGAGGCATGTAAAACCTCATTCTGAGTCATCATCCAAATCACCTATTACCTCACCCTCAAACGGCAGAGCTATTTATCTCTCACTGCATTTTTCACTTACTTTTGCCCCAAATTTAGATGAGTTTGTCATCGGGTGTGTAGGATGAATTGTCATTGTTTCCCCTGTGACACGCCATAAACTCGTCCCTGAGGCTCTACTAAAACATCCTTGTTTTAGAAGGTCACTGGTACAACATTGCCAATCCTAAGTATCCCTCTAACTGTTCGTGTAGCTAAAAAGCTTTTGCCCCATTATCAGTTAGACCAAATACACTACAGTTTTGAGTTTCAAATCTGTCACAATTTCCTAAATTGCATATCTATTCAACTCATTGACCTCAATCTCAAGCTAAAATAAATAAGGACATTTCTAAAGTCATTTAGGGGTCAGTTATGTGGACGAAAAAAGGCCATCGAACTGGGCAGAAAAAGCCCTTTAAGCTCGAGGATATCTGGCGTATCCGCACTAGACTCGAAATCGAAGGTAATATCATGGAGCTAGCGTTACTTAATCTCGCTATTGATTGCAAGTTACGCTCATGTGATTTACTCAGGATGAAAGTAAGGGATATTTCGTCAGGTGGTATTATCCAAAATCGTGTCCTTTATAGCCAAAGTAAAACGGGTAGAGAGGTACAATTTGAAATCACGTCACGCACGGCACAATCGTTAACCCAGTGGTTTATACACAGCCAATTAGCCATTTCAGACTATCTTTTCCCAAGTCCTCGAAAGTCGGGCAGACCAATGAGTTATAGCTGTTATTCAACAATCATTCGTCGTTGGGCATCACAACTTGGCTATGACTCTCACCTGTATGGAACTCACTCTATGCGAAGAACAAAAGCAACGTTGATCTATGCTCGAACAAAGAACATACGAGCCGTGCAGCTACTACTAGGCCATGTCAAGTTGGATAGTACCATTCGCTATCTAGGGGTAGAAATGGAAGATGCATTAAATATATCTGAAGATATAGAGTTTTGACGTTACCCGTAATAAGTCTATATACATCGGTAGGTTGTAAGGTTAGGCATGAGCAAAATGGAGAACCCTGCGCTGCAAAATAGATAGAAAATCTTATTTATAAGGTTTATATTAAACATAATTTTAATGACTTTATAAACCGAGCTATTGCTTGAGAGGATTCCATGTTTGCAGAACGCTTAGAACGAGCCCGTAAGGCTGCCGGGCTATCCATGAATGCATTAGCCAACGAGGTAGGACTGTCCGCTAACGCCATTAAAAAGTATGAACATGGCACGGCTATGCCTTCTTCTTCAAACCTACTAAAACTCGCGAAAGCGCTCGATGTGCGCACTGAGTACTTCTTTCGTCCAACGAAGGTGAAACTAGAGGGCGTAGAGTACCGCAAGCGTGCTAGTACACCAAAGAAAGTTTTAGACCGAATTAATGGCGATGTTTTAGAACAAGCTGAACGTTGGCAAGAGCTTTTAGAGTTGTATCCCGACTCAGTGAAGCCTATCCCTGAGTTTACTTTACCAAATGAGCTTCCAGAACAAATCTTTAGCTTAGAACAAGCGGAAGACTTGGCTATTCAGATGCGCCATGCTTGGGAGCTAGGGCTAAACCCTATTCACGATATGATCGATACCCTCGAAGCTAAAGGGGTGATGATCATTACCACTGATGTGGAAACTGATAAGAAGTTTGACGGTTTAGCGGGCAAGATTGGTAGCACTCCTGTAGTGGTGATCTCTACCGCCCAAAGTGGTGACCGTCAGCGCTTCACCTTGGCCCATGAACTTGGGCACTTAGTCGTGCATGGTCGTTTAGCTGAAGGGATTGATGAGGAGAAGGCTTGTAATGCCTTTGCTGGTGCATTTCTTTTACCTACCCAATCACTTATTGAACACTTGGGTGAAAAGCGCCGTCATATTGAACCGCGTGAATTACTGATGCTAAAGCACGAATACGGTATTAGCATGCTAGCGGCACTGTTTCGAGCTGGCCAATGTGGAATAATTACGCCTGCGACTCAGAAAAACCTATTTATGCTGTTTAGCAAAAATGGCTGGCGAACGGAGGAGCCAGGAAAAGCTTACCCGCATGAGTCGACTTATCTACACAAGCAACTCGTTTATCGTGCGCTAGGTGAGGAGTATATTGGGGAATCAAAAGCCGCAGAGTTACTGGGAATGTCGGTTTCTAGCTTTCGTAAAGAACGAAAGTTGGAGGTGCCGACTCAAGCACAGTTAGCTCAGGAGGCTAGCCGTACAGCAGCTGCTAATTAGTGATGCCAATATCCTCATTGACATGGAAGAAGGTGGTTTACTGGAAGCAATGTTTCAGTTGCCCTATGACTTTGCAACGCCAGATATTCTTTTTGTTGAAGAACTTGAAGAAGATCATCCCCACCTTCTGGATTTAGGGTTAGCGCTAAAAGAGGTTTCTGCAGAATCAATGATGTATGCCATGCAGCTAACGGGGACCTATACCCAAGCGAGCCGAAACGATTGTTTTGCCCTTGCTTTAGCAAAGCAAGAACAGTGTCCTTTACTGACCGGTGATATGGCACTGAGAAAAGCAGCAGAAAAAGAAGCTGCCATTGTTAAAGGCACAGTTTGGCTAGTAAGCCAACTGGTGGTTCATCAGCAAATCAATACCGAACAAGCGCGAGCAGCCTATAAGCAGATGCAAGCCAATGGCAGGCGTCTACCTTGGCATAACGCAGAACAAGCTTTAGTAGAACTAGAGCAAGTAAATTAATAATTAATAGGTTGCCCTCATAAAGTGCAATTTAGAACGATCAGGAATTCTAATAATGACAAGTTTACAACAACGTGCCGAACTTCAACGCCAAATATGGGCGATTGCCAACGATGTAAGAGGCTCAGTGGATGGCTGGGATTTTAAACAATATGTACTGGGTACGCTGTTTTACCGTTTTATCAGTGAAAACTTTGTCAACTACATCACAGGCGGTGATGAGAGCGTTAATTATGCCGCCATGTCTGACGATGATGAAAACATCAAGTTTGCTAAAGAAGATGCCATTAAAACCAAAGGCTATTTTCTTTACCCTAGCCAGTTGTTTAGTAATGTTGCTGCCAATGCACACAAAAACGAAAACTTAAATACCGATTTAGCTACTATTTTTGCTGCAATCGAAAACTCAGCCAATGGCTATGATTCAGAAAAAGACATCAAAGGCTTGTTTGCAGATTTTGATACCACTAGTAATCGTCTGGGTAATACGGTAGAGGTAAAAAACAAACGCCTAGCTGCGGTGTTAAAAGGCGTGGCAGGTTTAACCTTCGGTAATTTTGAAGACAACCAAATTGATTTATTCGGTGACGCCTACGAGTTCCTTATCTCCAACTACGCGGCAAATGCTGGTAAATCCGGTGGCGAATTTTTCACCCCTCAGCACGTTTCAAAATTGATCGCGCAACTTGCCATGCACGGCCAAACCAGCGTCAATAAAATCTATGACCCTGCGGCGGGTTCGGGCTCGTTGCTGTTACAAGCCAAGAAACACTTCGATGCGCATATCATTGAGGATGGTTTTTTTGGTCAAGAGCTCAACCACACCACCTATAACTTGGCGCGTATGAATATGTTTTTGCACAACATTAACTACGACAAGTTCAATATTCAGTTGGGCGATACCTTAATCGAACCGCATTTTCTCGATGACAAACCCTTTGATGCGATAGTCTCTAACCCGCCTTATTCGATTAACTGGATTGGTAGCGACGACCCAACCCTAATCAACGACGATCGCTTTGCGCCCGCTGGTGTGCTCGCGCCTAAATCAAAAGCCGACTTTGCCTTTGTGCTGCATGCGCTCAGTTACCTATCAAGCAAAGGTCGTGCAGCGATTGTTTGCTTCCCCGGTATTTTTTACCGTGGTGGTGCTGAGCAAAAAATTCGTCAGTACTTGGTTGATAACAACTATGTTGAAACCGTGATTTCACTGGCACCAAACCTGTTTTTTGGCACCACCATTGCGGTGAATATTTTAGTGCTGTCTAAGCACAAAACTGACACTACCACCCAGTTTATTGATGCCAGCGGTTTGTTTAAAAAAGAAACCAACAACAACGTGCTGACTGAGCAGCACATTGAAGACATCATGAAAGTGTTTGCCAGCAAAGAGAATGTAGAGCATTTTGCTAAATGCGTTGATTTGGATGTTATCGCAGGCAATAGCTACAACCTTTCGGTAAGCAGTTATGTGGAAGCTAAAGACAACCGCGAGCTAGTGAATATTACAGAGCTTAATGCTGAACTTAAAACCACCGTCGCTAAAATTGATGCGCTTCGCAGTGATATTGACGCCATTGTTGCAGAGATTGAAGGTGAGGAGCTTGAGGCATGAATCATTTGAGTTACATGGAAAAACTGTTGGATGGTGTAGAAGTTGAGTGGAAGCCATTGGAAGAAGTCATTCATTCCCTAAAAACCGGGCTGAATCCTCGTCAAAACTTCCAATTAAACACTAGTGATGCTCAAGGATATTACGTAACCGTCCGAGAAATTCAGGATGGAAAGATCGTTTTTCTTGATAAAACCGACAGAGTGAATGACAGAGCATTAGAGCTCATAAATGGCCGTTCTAAGTTAGAAGTTGGTGACATATTATTTTCCGGAACCGGAACGGTTGGGCGGACTGCGATAATAGAAGAAAAACCTGCTAACTGGAATATCAAGGAAGGGGTTTATACGATAAAGCCCATTCAAGAAAAAATTCTTCCCAGATTTTTATCACATTTATTAAATTCGAGTGAGATAGTTAAAGACTACAGCAAAAAAATCGTAGGAAACCCTGTAGTTAGTCTGCCTATGGGCGAACTAAAAAAACTTTTAATCCCCATTCCATGCCCAGATAACCCAGAAAAATCCCTGGAAATCCAGGCCGAAATAGTGCGCATTCTGGACGCATTTACCGCCATGACCGCCGAGCTGACCGCCGAACTTAACATGCGGAAAAAACAATACAACTACTACCGCGACCAGTTGTTGGGTTTTGAAGAGGGTGACGTTGAGTGGAAGACGCTGGAGGAGGTCGCGCACTTTGCGAATGGAAAAGGACATGAGAAAGATATATCAGAAGATGGTAAGTTTATTGTTGTAAATTCAAAATTTATCTCCACAGATGGGTTAGTTGCTAAGTACTCAGATAGCCAAATATGCCCTCTTTTTAAAGACGATATTCTACTGGTAATGAGTGATCTACCCAATGGTAAAGCTCTCTCAAAAACATTTATTGTAGATGAGGACGAAAGGTACACGTTAAATCAGCGTATAGGTGGAATTACCGTTAAAGATAAGTCTGAAATTTTGCCTAAGTTTTTACATTATTTTTTAGATAGAACACCACAGTTGCTTAAACACAATAATGGCGTTGATCAAACAAATTTACGTAAAGGGCAGATCCTTGAAGTTAAGGTACCAATTCTTCCACTCCATAAGCAGGAGCATATAGTTAGTATCTTAGATAAATTTGATAAACTCACAAAATCGCTTTCGGAAGGTCTCCCACGCGAAATTGAGCTACGCCAAAAGCAATACGAGTATTATCGTGATCTGTTGTTAAGCTTTCCTAAATCAGATGAGGCAGCTTAATGAGTAACACGCTAACGGAAATAGCAGAACAGCTTAAAGCACGTCAAAACAAGGTGCAGTTGATCTATGCCTTTAATGGCACAGGTAAGACGCGTTTGTCCCGTGAATTTAAAGAGATCATCGCGCCAAAGGAAGATGGACAGGATGATCTTGATGGTGCAGAGCAAGCGCCACTTTCGCGCCATAAGATTTTGTATTACAACGCGTTTACGGAAGACTTGTTTTACTGGGATAACGACTTAGATGCTGATGCAGAGCCGAAGCTAAAAATCCAACCTAATACGTTTACCGATTGGATTTTGCAAGAGCAAGGGCAAGACATGAACGTGATCAGCACGTTCCAGCGCTATGCCAACGATAAACTAACGCCACGCTTTAATCCGCAATACACGGCTAAAGACAAAGACGGAAAAGATGTTACCGTGAAAGCCTTTTCTGAGGTGACGTTTTCACATCAAGGTGGCGATGACGAACCAGATAGAAAAATTAAAATATCAAAGGGTGAAGAAAGTAACTTTATTTGGAGTATTTTTTATTCATTGCTCGAACAAGTGATTAGCATCTTAAATGTACCTGAAGATGCTGGCCGCGAAACTGACCAATTTAACCAATTACAATATGTGTTTATTGATGACCCAGTGAGCTCGTTAGATGACAACCATCTAATAGAGTTGGCTGTTGATTTAGCTCGTTTAATTAAGTCGAGTGATTTCGCTATTTCTGGTCTTAAGTTCATCATCACCACTCATAATCCGCTTTTTTACAATGTTTTGCATAACGAGTTTAATCGAGCACCCAAGTTCGTTTTGCGCAAGCTCGATGATGGCAAGCATGACCTGATTGAGCAAGAAAATGACTCGCCCTTCTCGTATCACCTGCATTTAAAGAATGAATTAATGAAAGCGGCAGACTCAGGCGATATCCACAAATACCACTTTAATTTTTTGCGAAATGTACTCGAAAAAACGTCAACGTTTTTGGGGTACGAAGAGTGGGGTGAGCTGTTGCCCGGTGTCAAAGGTAATAGGGCCAAGGGGCAAGTAAACCCCTATGCACGGGTTATTAATTTATATAACCATGCAAAACACGCAGGCCATGAAGTGGCCGAAGTCGAAGAAGATCATAAGCGCGTCTTTAAGTTTTTAGTGAAAGAGATAGACAATATTTATAAAGGCATGCGCACTCAACAAGGGACACAGGCTTAGGAATAGATATGGCAGAATACAAAGCAATCGCAGAGTCTAAAAATTACATTGTTTTAGATAAATACACACGCCAGGACCAAATTGCTGAAGGCTACCAGAGCGAAGGTGATCTAGAGCGTGAACTGATTCAAGACTTAGCTAATCAGGGCTATGAGTATTTACCTGCGCTAACCACGCCCGATGCCATGATGGTGAATGTGCGCAAGCAGCTACAAGCCCTTAATAAGGTCCAGTTTACTGATGGCGAGTGGGCTCGCTTTTGCGAGCAATACCTGAACACACCAAGCGACAATATTCTTGATAAAACTCGCAAAGTGCACAGTGACTATATTTTCGATTTTGTCTTTGATGATGGCCATATAGAAAACATCTACCTGTTTGATAAGAAGACCATTGCTCGTAACAAAGTGCAGGTCATTAAGCAGTTTGAGCAAACGGGAAGCCATGCCAACCGTTACGATGTGACGATTTTGGTTAATGGTTTGCCTTTGGTGCAAATCGAGCTGAAAAAGCGTGGTGTGGCAATCCGTGAGGCGTTTAATCAAATACATCGCTACAGCAAAGAAAGCTTTAATAGCGATCACTCCTTGTACAAGTTCTTGCAGCTTTTTGTGATCTCTAATGGCACCGACACGCGCTATTTTGCCAATACCACCAAGCGCGACAAGAACAGCTTCGACTTTACGATGAACTGGGCGAAGTCCGACAATACACTGATCAAGGATTTAAAAGACTTTACTGCCACTTTTTTCCAGAAAGAGACCTTGCTTGAAGTGATCTTGCGTTACTCGGTGTTTGACGTCAGCAATACCTTACTTGTAATGCGTCCCTACCAGATTGCCGCTACAGAGCGCATTTTATGGAAGATAAAGAGCGCGTTTAACGCTAAAGACTGGGCTAAGCCTGAAAGTGGGGGTTACATTTGGCACACCACGGGTTCAGGAAAAACACTCACCAGCTTTAAAGCGGCACGTTTGGCCACCGATTTAGACTGCATCGATAAAGTATTTTTTGTGGTGGACAGAAAAGACCTCGACTATCAGACGATGAAAGAGTATCAGCGCTTCTCGCCTGATAGTGTGAACGGTTCAGACAGTACCGCAGGGCTTAAGAGTAACCTGGACAAAGACGATAACAAGATTGTTGTTACCACAATCCAAAAGCTCAACAACTTAATCAAAAGCGAAAGCGATTTAGCTATCTACAACAAGCAAGTCGTTTTTATTTTTGATGAGTGTCATCGAAGCCAGTTCGGTGAAGCGCAGAAAAATCTGAAGAAGAAATTCAAAAAGTACTACCAGTTTGGTTTTACCGGTACGCCAATTTTCCCTGAAAACGCCTTGGGTGCTGAAACCACGGGCAGCGTGTTTGGCCAGCAGTTGCACACTTATGTGATCACTGATGCCATTCGTGATGAAAAAGTACTCAAGTTCAAAGTGGACTATAACGATGTTCGTCCGCAATTTAAGAGCATTGAGACTGAGCAGGATGATAAGAAGCTTAGTGCGGCGGAGAATAAGAAAGCCTTCTTACATCCAATGCGCATTGGTGAAATCTCGCAGTATATTCTGAGCCATTTTAACCAGAAAACACATCGAGCCTATTCTGGCGCCAAAGGGTTTAACGCCATGTTTGCGGTCAGTAGTGTTGATGCGGCGAAAGCCTACTATGAAACCTTCAAAACATTGCAGGCCGAGGCTGAGAATGGACCTACAAGTAAACCTCTGCGCATTGCAACTATCTTCTCATTTGCTGCCAATGAAGAGCAGGACGCCATTGGTGATATTTTAGATGAGAGTTTTGAAGTCAGTGCCATGAACAGCAGCGCGAAAGAGTTTTTGAGCGCCGCGATTAAAGATTACAACGCCATGTTTAAATCTAACTATGGCGTGGACAGTAATGGCTTTCAGAACTACTACCGTGACCTTGCTCAGCGCGTGAAGAATCAAGAAATAGATCTGCTCATAGTGGTGGGGATGTTTTTAACGGGCTTTGATGCGCCTACGCTTAATACCCTGTTTGTTGATAAGAATTTGCGCTATCACGGCTTGATGCAGGCATTTTCTCGCACTAACCGCATTTATGATGCGACGAAGACCTTTGGCAATATTGTTACCTTCCGTGATTTGGAACAGGCAACCATTGATGCAATCACCTTGTTTGGTGACAAAAACACCAAAAACGTGGTGTTGGAGAAGAGCTACAAAGAATACATGGAAGGCTTTAACGATATTGCTACTGGCCAAGCGCGTCGAGGTTTTGTTGATATCGTCAAAGAGCTGCAAGAACGCTTTCCAAACCCAGAAAATATTGAAAAAGAACAAGATAAAAAAGAGTTTGCCAAGCTGTTTGGTGAATACCTAAAAGCAGAAAATATTCTACAAAACTACGATGAGTTTGCTGGATTAAAAGCACTGCAAAGCTTAGATACCAGTGATGAACAAGCTGTTGAAGAGTTTAAGTCAAAGTACTATCTGGACGATGCTGACATCGAGGCAATGCAAACCATCGATATGCCGAGCGAACGTGCTATCCAAGATTATCGCTCTACCTACAACGATACCCGCGACTGGTTGCGACGCGATAAAGAAGGTCAGGATAAAGATAAGTCAACGGTAGACTGGGACGATGTGGTCTTTGAAATTGATTTGCTTAAATCGCAAGAAATCAACCTCGATTACATTCTTGAACTGATTTTTGATCACAATAAGAAGAACAAGAGCAAAGAAGGCTTGATTGAAGAAGTTCGTCGTATGATCCGCGGTAGCCTTGGCAATAGAGCGAAAGAGAGCTTGGTGGTTGATTTTATTAACCAGACAAACCTAGATGAGATCAATGACAAAGCCAGCATTATCGACGCTTTCTTCAAATTCGCCCAGGCGGAGCAGAAGCGCGAAGCCGATGCCATTATTGCCTCTGAAAAGCTCAATATCGATGCTGCCAAACGCTATATTGCGTCATCACTCAAACGTGAGTACGCCTCTGAAAATGGCACAGCACTTAATGAGGCACTGCCCAAACTTAGCCCATTGAACCCACAGTACCGAACCCAGAAGCAAACGGTTTTTCAGAAAATTGCCGCTTTTGTTGAAAAATTCAAAGGTGTGGGTGGGCAGTTGTAGTGATATGAAGAGCTCTTTTCACGTAGTTAATGCTTGATGAAAAGAGCTCGATATTTTTAAATTAGTGCTGTTTTTTTTCGAGATAGCAGATATGAATATTCAAATTAGTTTAATTATTATGCATTTTCTGGATAGGTCATTGGCCCACAAATGGAGCTAATAAGTAAAGCTACTAAATGATTTCTGTCCCTTTCCTTTTTAGCTAAACAAATTGCGCGCAATAAAAAACCAGCACTTGGCTGGTTTTTTATTGGGAGCTAGTTCTACGCAAATGTTATTGCACACGCTCTACATGCGCGCCCAATCCTTGGAACTTCTGCTCGATATGCTCATAGCCGCGGTCTAAGTGATAGATGCGATCGACGATGGTTTTACCATCGGCAACTAAGCCTGCGATCACTAGACTTGCCGAGGCACGTAAATCGGTCGCCATTACCTGCGCCCCACTCAAAGACTCAATGCCTTGGATAATACAGGTATTGCCTTCAAGCTCCATGGTCGCGCCCATACGGATAAGTTCTGGCACGTGCATAAAGCGGTTTTCGAAGATGGTTTCGGTAATGGTCGCCGTGCCCTGGGCTAATACGTTGAGCACGCAGAACTGCGCCTGCATATCGGTTGGGAAACCAGGATATGGTGCCGTCTTGATATTTACCGCTTTTGGACGCTTGCCTTCCATATCGAGCTCAATCCAATCTTCACCTGTAGTGATCTTGGCACCCGCATCTTCGAGTTTCGCGATAACAGACTCTAACGAAGCAGGGTCTGCCTTTAAGCAACGGATACGACCACGGGTCACAGCGGCGGCAACAAGGAATGAACCGGTTTCAATACGATCCGGCATCACTCGGTACTCACAGCCCTGTAGACGTTCAACGCCTTGAATACGCAGTGTGGCACTGCCGACACCGGTGATCTTCGCGCCCATAGCAATCAAACAGTTAGCTAAGTCGATCACTTCTGGTTCACGGGCAGCGTTTTCAATCACGGTTTCGCCATCGGCAAGTGCCGCGGCCATCAATAGGTTTTCGGTCGCGCCTACGCTCACCATGTCCATAAAAATATGGGCGCCCTTTAAGCGACCATCGACACGGGCCTTGATATAACCTTCTTTCACTTCAATCTTGGCGCCCATCATTTCGAGGCCATGTAAGTGAAGGTTTACTGGACGAGCACCAATGGCGCAGCCACCGGGTAATGATACGTCTGCGGTGCCATAGCGGGCTAATAACGGCCCAAGGATCAGAATCGAGGCACGCATGGTCTTAACGAGGTCGTAAGGAGCACAAAACTCATTAAGGTTCTTGGTCGAAATACGGATCTTACCTTCGCCCAACTCATCCACATCGGCGCCTAGGCAACGCAGCAATTTGCAGCTGGTGCTCACATCACGCAAATTAGGGACGTTCGAGACCACAAAGTCAGTTTCGGCTAACACGCCTGCCATTAGAATCGGCAGCGCAGCGTTTTTGGCACCGGAAATAATCACATCACCAGCAAGCGGAGGGCTTGCTTGAATCGCTAATTTATCCACTTTTCCTCACTACTAGCTGTTGAAAATTTTCTCGCGTTTCCATTGAGTCGGCGTGAAAGTTTTAATCGTTAATGCATGTAACTCACCGCTGGCGATATAACTCATCAAGGGTGCATAAATGGCTTGTTGTTGTTTTACACGGCTCATGCCGTCAAAACATTCACCCACGGCAATCACTTTGTAGTGGCTGCCATCGGAGCTGGCGTGCACTTCATCGAGTGCTAACGCGTCACGTAAAATCTGTTCTATTAAGCTGCATTCCATGAAATTCGGTACCTTTTCAATTCGCTTCTTCGCTGAAGAAGGATTGTAAATCATATAAATTGATTAATTTTTTTAACTGCTCCGATGCCGAGCACAGCTTCAGTGGCGTGCCATGCAGGCGCACTAACGCCAACAAAAATGCCACACCAGCACTGTCGCTGTACTCCAGCTCAGTGAGCGACAACATTTGGGTATCTTGGCTTAACAGGCTTTGCCTTTGCGGCCATAGCACGACCACTTGCTCCTGTGATAAACGCCCTTTTAGGTGGCAAATGTTACCCTGTTGCACAAATTCAACCACGGCGCTTACTTCCCTGCTTTAGGCTTTTTAGTCACTTTGTCTTTGGTGCGCTCTTCCAGCATCTTAATCACTGAATCAATCCCCTGTTGGCGGATAAGGTTCGAGATTTCAGATTGCTTAGAGGACAGCAAACTCACGCCTTCAGCGACTAGGTCAAACGCCTTCCAAGAGTCATCCTTGAGGCGACGAACTTTAAACAACAGCTTAATCGGCGGACGACCCGCTTCGATAATCTGTACGTTTACATCGACAATCTTCTCATTGCTGAAATCACTACCAGGCGAAAACTCCACTTTTTGGTTAGTGTATTCGGTAAACGCTTGGGCATAGGTTGAAACTAAGTAGCCTTCAAAAGCATCGACAAAACGATTGCGCTGATCTTCTGTCGACTCTTTTAAATACTGACCTAACACTTTGTAAGAGGCGTATTTATAGTCGATGTAAGGCATTAATTCTTCACGCACAATCACTTTGAGATGATCCGCATCGGCGTCAATCAACGCCTTGTCTTTGTGGAACCGGTCGAAGGTTTTGTTGGCAACAGATTTCACCATGGCATAAGGATCCATAGTGTTAACCTGAGCGTCATCCGCCAGTGCGGTCGTTGCAGTAAACATCCATACTAACGGCAGTAATAAGCGCGATAAGCGTTTAAACATAGCGGTAACCCCTATTTATCCTTTGAACCCATACTATATAAGAACTGACCAATCAGATCTTCTAACACTAATGCTGAGCGAGTATCGTCAATTTTGTCGCCATCCTTAAGCATACTCACGTCATCATCGACAAAGCCTGGTGTTAATCCGAGGAACTGCTCACCGAGCAAACCTGAAGTTAAAATAGCTAAGCTACTGGTTTCAGGAAATTTATCGAAACGCTTGTCCATCACAATCGTCACCACAGCCACCAGTTTGACTGGGTCTAAATCAATCTTACTCACGCGGCCAACCACGACGCCGCCAACCTTGACCGGAGAGCGAACCTTCAAGCCACCGATATTGGTGAAGTTGGCGGTGAGGGTATAGCTACTGTCGCTGGTCTGCACTTCGATATTGGCGACTTTAAACACCAACACTAAAAAGGCCGCTAAGCCCGTTAAGAGAAACACACCCACTAATAATTCAATTTTTCGTGTCAACATGCTCAGTTACCACTCTGTTAATCCGTCGATCTGTATCCTTGGCGCTGCAATCCGTTAGCGGCCAAACATCAGGGCTGTTAGTAAAAAGTCCAATGCCAGTACGGCGAGGCTCGATTGCACCACAGTTGAAGTAGTTGCACGGCTTATCCCTTCTGGATTCGGCACTACTTGATAGCCGCGGTATAAGGCAATCCAAGTCACCACCACGGCAAATACGCCACTCTTAATCAGGCAGTTCACTATGTCTTGGCGCCATTCTACCGAGGCTTGCAGAATCGACCAGAAGGCACCACCATCGATCCCCTTCCATTCCACGCCCACTAAATGGCCGCCATAAATACCTACCGCAGTAAACATCAGCGCCAACAACGGCATGCTTATTACACCCGCCCAAAAGCGTGGCGCAATGATTTGCCGCAGTGGGTCAATCGCCATCATCTCTAAGCTGGATAACTGCTCGGTACTCTTCATCAGACCGATTTCGGCGGTGAGTGCCGAACCTGCGCGGCCAGCAAATAACAACGCTGTAACCACGGGGCCAAGTTCACGCAGTAAACTTAAGGCCACCATCGGGCCTAAACTCTCCTCCGTACCAAACCCGACTAAGATGTTGTAGCCCTGCAGCGCCAATACCATGCCGATAAACAGGCCGGAGACCACAATAATGACCATAGATTGTACGCCGACCACATAGATTTGGCGCACTAATAATGGAAAACCTTTACGCACCCGAGGCCAACGAACAATCGCGCCCCACAGCATCAGGCCTGCACGGCCAAAACCGAGCACTAACTCGATAGCGCTGCGGCCAAGGTCGGCAATACTATCTAATAACTTCACTTGCCAACTCCTTTTGCCAATAATTCTTGCTGGTAATCCTTTGCCGGATAATGGAACGGCACAGGGCCATCTGGCGCACCTTGAATAAACTGCTTGAGCTGCGGATTATCCGCATGCTTTAACTCTTCAGGCGTGCCATGGGCAATAACTTTTTTATCTGCAACCACATACACATAATCTGCAATCCCGAGCACTTCATCCACATCGTGGGACACCACAACCGAGGTTAAATTAAGTGCATCGGAAAGTTCGCGGATAAGCTTAACCAGCACGCCCATAGAAATAGGGTCTTGTCCGGCAAAGGGTTCATCGTACATGACCATTTCTGGCTCAAGGGCTATCGCCCGAGCTAAGGCAGCGCGGCGCTGCATCCCACCGGATAACTCGCTGGGCATCATTTGCGCGGCGCCCCGCAGCCCAACGGCCTCAAGTTTCATCAGCACGATAGTCCGAATAATCTCTTCGGGCAGGCCTGAATGTTCACGTAGCGCAAAGGCAACGTTATCAAAGACGTTGATATCGGTGAATAATGCGCCACTTTGAAACAACATACTCATGCGCTTGCGCAGTTCGAATAATTCGCTACGGCTCGCCGCATGCACATCCTGTCCATCGAACAACACTTGGCCGCTATCGGGCGTTAATTGGCCGCCGATAAGCTTGAGCAAGGTGGTCTTACCTATGCCACTCGGTCCCATAATGGCGGTGACTTTGCCCCTAGGGATAGACAGGCTAATATCTTCATATATGACACGCTGGCCACGGCGAAAGCCCAAATGACGGATCTCAACCAACGGCGTTTGTTCTTGAGTCATGCTTGATTCCGATATTTGAAAAGAGGTGGCCTACGCTTCCTGCCCAGACCAATCGAAGAGCCGCAAATTGTACGTAATTGCGCTTTAACCTACAACAGAATCGACACTATCGTCCTGCGATACTTTCAATTTGCCTCATTTCCAGCGAGAATGCGCCCTAAGTTTTCGCTCTGTGAAGCTAAAGTGTTACTTAATGTTTTCAACTGTGTTGATAAATTAGCAAAATGGTTTTGTAAACGCTCACGACATAAGCTAATTGATACAAAGATAATGTGAGTACAACTTAACTTAAAAACGCTATTGAGTTCTGCAATTAAGCATCAAACTGGCCATCATAGTTACCTTACTCACTGCGGGTGGCAAAAGGGAAATACCAAAGACGATGATATTGCTCAAGGCATTCAATGGCTAAACGATATATTCTGCCCTAATGCCTAGGCGCAGAGCTTAAACA